>CAXIBS010000086.1:0-9515 GCA_964022585.1 uncultured Colwellia sp. | reverse complement strand
TAAGCATAGAAGTGTTATCACGCTTTAAAACCACCAAAGAACAAAATGCGGTAATTAAAGAGGTTGAGTCGGGGCAAATCGACATATTAATTGGTACCCATAAGCTATTACAAAATAGCATAAAATATAAAGACTTAGGCTTACTCATTGTTGATGAAGAACACAGGTTTGGCGTTAAACAAAAAGAGAAAATAAAGCAACTACGCGCCAACGTTGATATTTTAACCTTAACCGCAACGCCTATTCCGCGAACCTTAAATATGGCTATGGGTGGCATGCGTGATTTGTCGATTATAGCAACACCACCGGCAAAACGTTTAGCGGTTAAAACCTTTGTTCGCCAACGTGACGACGCCCTAATTCGTGAATCAATATTGCGTGAAGTTTTACGTGGTGGACAAGTTTACTTTTTGCATAACAATGTCGACACCATAGATAAAACAGCCGCCGATATTCAAAAATTATTACCTGAAGCAAAAATTATTACCGCACATGGGCAAATGCGCGAGCGTGAACTTGAACGCATTATGAGTGACTTTTATCATCAACGCTTCAATGTTGTTGTGTGTACAACCATTATTGAAACAGGTATCGATGTGCCGAGTGCAAATACCATCATAATGGATCGCGCAGATCATCTTGGTTTAGCGCAGTTACATCAATTACGCGGACGTGTTGGTCGATCACACCATCAAGCCTACGCTTATTTATTAACACCTCACGAAAAACGTATTACCAAAGATGCTAAAAAACGCCTTGAGGCCATTGCTTCTTTAGAAGATTTAGGCGCAGGATTTACCTTAGCAACCCATGATTTAGAAATTCGTGGCGCAGGTGAATTATTAGGTGAAGATCAATCAGGTTCTATGAGCCAAGTCGGCTTTAGTTTATACATGGAAATGCTAGATCATGCAGTTGACGCGTTAAAAGAGGGCAAGCAATTATCGCTTAGTCAAGTAACAGCCAAACAAACTGAAATAGAATTACGATTAGCAGCATTGATCCCCGAAGATTATATTTTCGATGTCAGCATGCGTTTAAGTTTATATAAGCGTATCGCTAGCTGTAAAAATAAAAATCAATTAGATGACGTACAAGTTGAACTCATCGATCGTTTTGGTTTACTACCACAAGCTACTAAAAACTTAATTCATATAGCTAAAATACGCTTGAAAGCTCAAACAATTGGCATCAACCGAATCGAAGCGAGCAATACAGGTGGCTCAATAGAGTTTAGTGATAATACTAAGGTTGATCCTATGCAGCTGATAGCTTTAGTACAAAAGCAGCCGAGCGTTTATAAAATGATACCACCAAATAAGTTCAAGTTTGTTAAAGCAAACGAAGGCGAGCAAGCGCGTTTTAGCCTAGTTACAACTATTTTAAATGAGTTACTACCTTAACAGGTTTATGCTGAGATTAGACGCACAGGTTACGCTGTGTGCCTTAAAGTTTAACTAAGAATCATAAATATAAAGAAGTAAAATAATGACTCCCCTAGTATTTCATCCTATTTATAGTCAACTTGAATAACCCTATAGACACCGGTTTCCAATAGAAAAATATGTCGGAATTCGAGATGCACTTACTGCAAAGGGAGTTCCAAATAACTATTTCAAAAAGCCAGCGCCAGTTAATACTGATAAGGTAAAAACTGTTTATGATCCGACCTATATTCACCAGTTAATTAATAATCAATTAGATCCTAAAGCCATGCGAAGAATAGGATTTCCGTGGTCTCAACAATTAATTGAACGAACACTAACTGCTGTTGGCGGCACTATAATGGCTGCGCAATTAGCTTTGCAACATGGAAAATCTATCAATTTAACAGGTGGCTATCATCATGCTTTTGCTAACTTTGGCTCAGGGTTTTGCATGATCAATGATTTATACTTGGCTGCACTATCAATGTTACAAAATGATCAAATTAACAAGGTACTTATTTTTGATACAGATGTACATCAAGGTGACGGAACGGCAAAACTAGCATCAAATAATCAGAATGTATTTACGGTTTCAATTCATGGTGAAAAAAATTTTCCACACCGTAAACAAGTGTCAAATTTAGATTATCCCTTGCCAAAAGGAACAGCTGATAAGGTTTATTTAGAGGCAGTAGATAATGCTTTGAATGAAGCTTTTACTCGCTTTAAACCTGATGCTGTCATTTACGATGCGGGAGTAGATATTCATTGTGATGACGATCTTGGACATCTTGATATTTCCACTGAAGGTGTTTTAGCCCGTGACAAACTCGTTTTTGATTACTGTGAATCTAGAGGCATACCAATCGCTGCAGTTATTGGTGGTGGTTACCAAAGAGATATTGAAGCGTTAGTCAATGTACACCTACAACTTTTTATTGCTGCAGGTGTTATCACATAAGATATTAACTATTAATAAGCATTGAATAGTAAGCTTTAATTTTTAAAATCATTATCAGCAAATGCTTGTAATGTTTGTCCAAAGAGTTCTTGACGCCAACCAGTTAAGATATCAACATTTGCAGCTACTACCTTTGTTGAAGAGTCCATAGCTAAGGCTCTCACGTCATTAATATTAAAGTGCCAAGTTAAAAATTGATTGATTTGTTTTTTTGAAGCTAAATTTTCAATAGCTAAATTATGCTTTTCTGCAATAGCCAAAATGTAAGCTTTTACGGCTTTAAATATTTGCTTGTACCCAGGATATTCATCCAAACGCGTAAGCTTTTTAGGATAGTCATCTGCATTTGTTTGTGAAGCGGCTTTCACTATCGACAACATAGATTTACCTTTATGACGAATATCAAGTAATTCTGCATTTTTAAGCTGTCTCATTGCATCTATATTTTGTGGATTATGCTGAGCTACCGCCATTAACGTATGGTCTTTAGCAATAAAGCCAATCGGTAAGTCACGTTTTTTAGCTTGCTGAAAACGCCAACGAGCCAAATGCTGCAATGTATTAAGTTGCTGAGGACTCAAGCGGCAGGCCAATTTCATTTGGCGATATAAGTTATCTTCATCAATAGGCGTAAATTTTCGCTCTATAAGTAATTGTGTTTCTTGTTTAGCAAAACCTAATCGGCCCACTTCCTCAATTTCACGCACTAATTTAGGGTAAATTTTAAATAAATAATCAACATCAGCACTGGCATAATCAAGCTGCTTTTGCGTAAGAGGCCTTTTAGTCCAATCAGTACGAGACTCAGATTTATCAAGTTCTATACCAGTATAATGTGCAACCATTGCCGCATACCCCATTGACAAACCATGCCCAAGAAAAGACATTATAATTTGGCTATCAATTAAATTTACCGGCTTACAGTTAGCACTGGTTAAAAACACCTCTAAATCTTCAGAACAAGCATGTAAAACTTTAATAATCTTTTCATTAGTTAGTAGCTGCCAAAATGGTGATAAATCATCAATCGCAATAGGATCAATTAAGGCTAATTGCTCACCATCAAAAATTTGCAATAGGCCTAATTTGGGATATAAAGTGCGAGTGCGAACAAACTCAGTATCTATTGCGAGAACTTCTGCTTGGCTATATTGCTGACATAATCCTTGTAAACTGGCTTCATCTTCAATTAATTGATACTGCATATTTATTCTCTTCAATCAACACCTAACCTACAAACCTGTTAACTCTCACTAAAGCGGGAATTAACAGGTAATATGAGTAAATGATTTATTATTTTCTGCGACGACGATTAGCTTGCTGGTTACGTTGTTGATGTTTTTTAACTGAACGACGTATACGACGGCTTTTGGCATTATCCATCGCTTTTTCATCAACTTTGACTTTTGATTGAGTTTCTGGCGTTAAATTAACTAATTTACGATAATAATTTACATCTTTAAGCCCAAGCTCAGTCCAACCACCTAGCGGTAATTGACGCTGCATTTCCATATCACCATAACGTACGCGAATAAGTCGACTCACTTGTACATCTTGGCTTTCCCACAGACGACGCACTTCACGATTACGTCCCTCTGACAGCACCACATGGAACCAATGATTACGACCTTCACCACCGCGATAGGTGATTTTTTGAAAACGTGCCATACCATCTTCTAATTTAACACCAGTACGAAGCTTTTGTAGCATAGCTTCATTAAACTCACCAAATACGCGAACAGCATACTCACGTTCTACTTTTTGTGAAGGATGCATTAAGCGGTTAGCCAGTTCACCATCGGTAGTAAACAATAACATACCAGAAGTGTTGATATCTAAACGACCAACAGCAACCCATCTACCTGACTCAAGTGGAGGTAAACGATCAAAAACCGTTGCTCTGCCTTCAGGATCTTTACGAGTACACATTTCACCTTCAGGTTTGTTGTACATCAACACACGACAAAGCTCATCGGCTTGTGCGATTAACTTCACCTGATGACCATCAATGCGTATTTGCTCAGTACCATCAACTCGGTCACCTAAATAAGCATTATTACCATCAACACTCACGCGACCTGAACTAATCATTTCTTCTATTTCGCGACGAGAACCTTTACCTGCACGAGCAAGCACTTTCTGTAGCTTTTCAGAATCTTTTACTGTCGCTTTTTGAAAGTCAACTTTAACTGGCTTTTCAATCGGCTTACTGCCTTTTTTTATACCTTTTTTATCTTTAGCAGTGCCTTTTTTAGCAACAGATTTTTTACCTGTTCCACGACTACCATATTTACTATCAGAAGAAGCTTGTTTGTCTTTAGATGCTTTTTTATCTTTAGGTGCTTTTTTGTCTTGTGACATGTTTTTTACTCTGTTACGTCAGTAGCCGTTCCCTAGTAACTAACTTCTGACTCATTTAGATTTAAATCGTGATGCGATTACTCAAACGGTGAAGGATCACCCTCACCTACTCGTAGTACTTCAATATCATCATTAGAGAAATCAACCACCGTGGTAGGATGTTCTCCCAAATAACCACCATGAATAATCAAATCAACTTGGTGCTCTAATAAATCACGAATTTGTTCTGGATCACACTCCGTTGTATTTTCACCGGGCATGATCAAACTAGTAGACATTATAGGCTCTGCTAGTTCAGCCAACAAGGATTGACAAATATTATTATCCGGTACACGAATACCGATGGTTTTCTTTTTAGGGTTTAATAGGCGTTTAGGCACATCTTTACTCCCCATAAAAATAAAAGTATAAGCACCTGGGGTATTATTTTTCAATAATCGGTAAGCGCTATTATCCACTCGAGCATATTCCGATAGTTGTGATAAATCTTGACAAACTAATGTGAAATTATGACTTTTATCTATCTTTCTAATCTGACAAATACGCTCTAGCGCTTTTTTATCACCTAAGTGACAACCAAGGGCATAACCTGAGTCAGTAGGATAAACAATAACGCCACCTTTGTTAATAATAGCAACGGCTTGTTGCATCAAGCGACCCTGAGGATTGTCTGGATGTACGTAAAAAAATTGGCTCATACTACTTTCCTATTTGTAATAGCTTCAACGAAAAGTTCAAACTACAATTTATGACCATAATGCCCAAACGGGTTTTGCACCATCAGGCAAGGTTAGGTTTCTACCTAAATCTGACCACTTGTTATTAGGATGATGAAAATCAGATCCTGTAGATGCATGCAAATCATATTCTAAACAATAGTTTAACATTGTTTGTCTTTGTTGGGGATTCATTTGCGGTAAAACAATTTCTAAACCATCTCCCAAACAGTCTTTAAAGTGCACAATTAAGCGCCTTAACCACTTAGCAGATAAATCATAGCGAATTGGATGCGCCATCACCGCACTTCCACCAGCGTGGTGAATTGCCTGAACTGCTTGTTCAATTGAGCACCAGTTTGGTTTTACATAAGCTTTTTGTGTGTTACGGCCTTTTTTTCCTAAATATTTATCAAAAGCTTTTTGCATCGTACTTACATGCCCCTGCTGAAACAGCACTTTAGCAAAATGGGCGCGAGTAATTGAACCTTCACCAGCAAGTTTTTTCGCATCATCATATGCATTAGGAAAGCCACATTGTTTAAGCTTTTCGCCGATATTTATTGCTCTTTGCTCGCGGGCTTGCTGCTGCTCAGTAATTAATTGCTGTAGTTGCACATTATTTTTATCAAAGTTATGACCAACGATGTGTATTTCAAAACCTTGCCAAGCAGTCGATATTTCAATACCTGTTATTAATGTTATTGGAACATTTTGTTCATTGATATAGCGCTGCGCTATATCAATTCCAGCTAAAGTATCGTGATCGGTAATAGATAACACATCAATTTGATAATTAACCGCCCTTTCTATCAAGGTTTGCGGTGACAGACTACCGTCAGAGCAATGAGTATGACTATGTAAATCGATTCGGCCATGAGAGAAACCATCGCATTTTTCAATCGTTAAAGGGAAATCAGTAGTTGACAGCAACGCCATAATAAGGTCTTCTATAGGGACTTTCTTGCAAGTAGGCTTAAAAATTAAAAAAAGCACTACCAAATATAACCGCAAGTTTACTGAGAAGAACAAAATAATGATACTAACAAAGCAATTTAATTTAACTAACAACCGTTGGTGGTGGCATAACTCTTTATAATCGGGTTGTGATAATTGCGTGTATCTCGTTAAAGCTGAAACAAAAAGCTAAACAGAACAATAAACAAATTTCAAAAACCCGCTTAAATTAGCGGGTTTTTTTCGTTTTAAACTTTATTTTTATATAAACTAGACAACAGGATTTACAATGAACAAAACAAGAACATGGTTTCTTTGGTGGCTACAGCCAATTTACGCCGGATGACACCCTAGAACTTTAAAATTTCAAGAAGAGTACCATGACACAATACAATCCAAATTTGACCAGCGTTTCAACACAAACAGATAATGCAAATTACCAAAGCGATCCATTAAGTGTTTATCAGCTACTTTGCCACGACAAAGAAAATAATTTACTGCTTGAATCAGCAGAAATTACGCAAAAACATTTATTAAAAAGTTTATTACTTACCGATGCAGCCGTGAAAATTGTCTGTAATGGCAATACCGTTACCTACACTGCGTTAACATTGAACGGTCAGGCAGCACTCCAATTTGCCGCAACGCAGCTTGAACCCCATGCGCAATTAACTCTGACAGACGATAATCAAACCTTAACCGCTTTTTTTGGCAACATTCCTACTGAGTTAGACGAAAAAGCACGCTTAATGGCGATAAACCCTTTTGAAAGTCTGCGTTTATTTAACCGAATAAAAAATAACGACAATCATCATTTTGCTATTTTTCTTGGTGGTGCATTTGCCTTTGATATGATATCAATGAGCGAACCTTTACCCCAAGTACAAGAAGGCGAGAATACTTGCCCAGACTTTGTTTACTATCTAGCTGAAACCTTAGTAATTATTGATCATGAATTAAAAAGCACTGAAATTATCGCTAATATATTTTCTGCTGAGTCGCAAAATATTCAAGCACAAGTTCAACAACAACTTAGCGCACGGGTAGATGAAATAAAACAGCAGCTGTTAACCACTATAACGCCTGAACATATTCCCTCATTAGCAGCAGTGAAATCATCTTGCGCTCAAAAAATTAGTCATGCTGATTCACAAAAAGTCTCTGTTGATATTAGCGATGAAGATTTTTGCCAAACCGTTAATCAATTAAAAGAAAACATTCGCGCAGGCGACATTTTTCAAGTGGTACCTTCTCGTTCTTTTTCACTACCCTGTATTGACAGTATTGCTGCCTATCAAGCATTAAAAATAAGTAATCCTAGTCCTTACATGTTTTACTTAAAAGATAGTGACTTTTGCATGTTTGGCGCTTCACCTGAATCAGCCATAAAATACCAACAAGATTCCCCTGAAGGTAAACGACAAGTTGAAATTTACCCTATTGCGGGTACTCGCCCACGCGGTTTTAACAAAGATGGTAGCATTTCTTTAGATTTAGACTCGCGAATCGAACTTGAATTAAGGCAAGATAAAAAAGAATCTGCTGAGCATATTATGTTGGTTGATTTAGCGCGAAACGATATTGCCCGTGTTTGCAAAGCGGGTACTCGCCATGTCGCTGATTTACTGAAAGTGGACAGGTATTCTCATGTCATGCATTTAGTATCTCGTGTATGTGGAACCTTACTTGAAGAGCTTGATGCCCTTCATGCTTACCAAGCCTGTATGAACATGGGCACCTTATCAGGTGCTCCAAAAATCAAAGCAACCTCACTTATTAGAGAAGTCGAAGGTAAGCGACGCGGCAGCTATGGCGGCGCAGTAGGTTATTTAACCGGTGAAGGTGAGATGGATACTTGTATTGTTATTCGTTCTGCTTTTGTTAAAGATAATATCGCCCATGTGCAAGCTGGCGCTGGTGTTGTTTATGACTCTGTTCCTCAAAGTGAAGCTGATGAAACCAGACAAAAAGCACAAGCCGTTATTAGTGCCGTATTGCTTTCAAATAAGGCGTCAAATTCAACGCAAGGAGCTAACTAATGACTAATAGTGTTGAAAGTAACAAACAAAAAACTAAGTTATTCATGCTCGATAACCTCGACTCATTTACTTATAACCTTGTGGATGAATTTCAATGTTTAGGTTTTGAACCAACAATTTATCGTAATACATTGAGCGCCGAATTTATTTTCAATAAGATGATTGAGCATTCCAAAAACAGTAATGAAAATATCATTTTAGTACTTTCACCTGGGCCGGGTGATCCAAGTCATGCAGGATGCTTAATGGCACTAATCAAGCTTTGCGCTGGAAAAATACCAATGCTAGGTATTTGTTTAGGCCATCAAGCACTAATCGAGCATTATGGCGGCAGTGTTGATCGCGCTGATGAAATAGTTCACGGCAAAGCATCAGCTGTTAATCATAGTGAAAATGGCCCATTTGCAAATATTCAAAACCCATTGCCAGTGGCACGTTATCACTCACTCGTTGGGAAAAACGTGCCCGACACCTTATCAGTGATTGCTGATTTTAATGATATGCCGATGGCTATCTGTCATGAAGAAGATGCTGTATTAGCGTATCAATTTCATCCTGAATCTATTTTAACAACTTTTGGCACAACCTTGTTGGCACAAAGTTTCGATTATTTACTCGCTTTAAGTGAGCGCTTAAACACCAAAGCGCAAGGAGCATAACATGAAAGACATTTTAGCAACCTTAGTTGACGGCCAAGATCTCGAGCAAGCAACAATCACCGCATTTTTTGAACAAATGCTCAAAGGTGAAACCGATCCTATTTTATTAGCCAGTGTACTTACCGCGCTAAAAATGAAAGGTGAAACCCCGACTGAAATATCAGGCGCAGCCATTGCAATCAAAGCCGCAGCGACAGCATTTCCACCACAAAAAAATACCGTTGCTGATTGTGTAGGCACAGGTGGTGATGGTGCAAATACCATTAACATTTCAACAACCGCCGCCGTTTTAGCCGCAGCGTGTGGCTTAAAAATAGCAAAGCATGGTAATCGAAGTGTATCTAGTATGTCTGGCTCTGCTGACTTACTGGAAGCTTTTGGTGTTAATTTAATGA
>CAXIBS010000085.1:0-9529 GCA_964022585.1 uncultured Colwellia sp. | reverse complement strand
AAGTTCTTCTAAATCAGGGTGGTTAGAGATAATCGCTGGAATTTCAATATTAAGATCCCCTGTACGATATCGATAAAGTAAGTCATTTAAACAATGATCATGCTTTGACACCATAATAACTACTTTGGATTTATATTCACTTGAAGCTAGTTGCCATTTCATATCAAATTCGTTGGCACGTTGTTCAAATTGTTGACAAAAATCTTCTCTATTAAATGTTGAGTTTGAATTGTCTCTAAACTCTACTCGTATAAAAAATCGGTTTTTATCTGTGTCATCAAAGGAGTGAATTTCATTTATATAAAAACCTTTCTCATATAAAAAGCGCGTTACTGCATCTACTGTACCTAACTGGCTTGGGCAGTCTGCGGTGATGATATGTGTTGGCTGTACAGGATTGATATTGGACATATTGAACCTTTATTGTATATATAGAATTATGCAAAATAGATAACTCTACTAAGAAGAATTTCATTATTATCTATAATTTAACTTTAAGCCAATTTCATCATTATTGCTTAAAATATGTTAATTACTAATTCAACACGAATGTTAATATGTCTATTTTTTTAGAAAAAGAAATTGAAGATCTATATACAATCAATACGTTAGTAGAAATTTGAATACTAGTAGCATTTATCACTACGTTTTTTACTTATTTGACTAGAAAATTTTCTTTCAAAAAGTTAAGTAATAACCTCAGCTTTTTAGAATTGGTAGTACCGGGTGGAAATACACCATATACATTGATATCACTTAGTGAATAATCATCAAGTATTGTTTCCAAAGTACCCGCCTTAATTTTGGGTTTCGCATCGTAAACAGGAATTCTAGCTAAGCCATGTCCCGCTTCAACAAATGCTGTTCGTGCGGCGGCATTGTTAGTACTAATACTGCCATTAGTTGAAACACTGAACGATCGACTTCCCTTAGTTAGGGTTATTACACCTGAGGTTAATTTGTAAATTACCCATTGATGCATAGCTAAATCAGCAGGGGTAGAAGGGCGTCCATATTGATAAAGGTACTCAGGGGATGCACACAGGCAGGTTTTAAGTGTAGCCAGTTTACTTGCTTGCAAACCTGAGTCAGGTAATGGCGCACCGCGAATAGCCAGATCTATCCCATCTTTCATTATGTTTACAACTTCATCAGTTAACATAACATCAAGGGCTATTTTAGGGTAGATTTTCTTAAACTCATTCAGAGCAGGTACTACTATTTGTAAGCCAACATTAACTGGGCAAGTAATTTTAAGTAAGCCAGTTGGTTCACTTTTAAAATTTTCAATTTGTTGATTGGCTGCACTTGCTTGTTCAGAAATTTCTCGACAGCGTTCATAATACGCTTGGCCAGCTTCAGTAAGGTTGATAGCGCGAGTAGAGCGATTAAGCAGTTTAACGTCAAGTTGTGTCTCAAGTTTTTTTAAATGATAGCTGACTACAGCTCTAGATAATCCAAGTTGTTTGGCAGCTGCGCTTAAACTGCCTTGGTCAATTACCTGAGCAAACACAACCATACTTTTGAGCTGTTCAAATGAAATATCCATAATGATGCCTAACTAATAATAACTACTTAGATATTTATTGTATCAATTATTGATACAATAATGTCAATTTTATCTGCATTGTTCATGTGAATTAGTCGGCTTATACTTTAATCATAAAATATGTAAATACATTAGCTAATTAGGCAGGATGAACGAAATGACTAAAAAAATATTAATAGTGCTGACTTCGCATGATGAACTTGGTAGTACTGGAAAGAAAACAGGTTTTTGGGTTGAGGAATTTGCTGCTCCTTATTACACCTTTATTGATGCTGGTGTTGAGGTAATATTGGCTACACCAAAGGGAGGACGAGCACCTATTGATCCAACAAGTATGTTGGATGACTTTAAAACGTCAGCCACTCAGCGCTTTGATAATGATGGCAAAGCACAAGCTAAAGTAGCAAATACAGTGTTGTTATCTTCTATTATAGAAAGTGATTTTGATGGCGTGTTTTATCCCGGTGGCCATGGTCCACTTTGGGATCTTACTGATAATACAGATTCAATTAAGTTAATTGAAAGCTTTCTTAAAGCAGGTAAGGGGGTTGCGACGGTTTGTCATGCGAGCGCTGCCTTATTAAATGTAAAGCAAGCAACTGGTGACTTTGCTATTAAAGGCAAAGTCGTTACCGGTTTTACAAACAGTGAAGAAGAAGCTGTACAATTAACAGAAGTGGTGCCTTTTTTACTTGAAAATGAGTTAATTAAACGGGGCGGTGAATATCAAAAAGCACAAGACTGGCATGCGTTTGCTGTACAGGATGGCCTTATTATCACAGGGCAAAACCCAGCAAGCTCTACGTTAGCAGCACAAAAGTTATTAACGCAGCTTTCAGCGTAAATAATGACCATAATATTAACAATTAAAATTGCGTAGTCATTAACCCTACGCTTTTTTCTATTATCTCAACTTCTTTATGTGTGAATTTTAAACGGCCTAAGCAACTAATAAAAATTGCCAAGTAGTATTGGCATCAAGACCTTATGGTTAATCAACAACTGGCAAAGTATTACTACGGACAGTTTATCTTTCACTTGGCCCTTATATGTGAGGACGTATGAATGATGTTGAATCTTATGCAGAGCCTGTTGCTCTAAATGAGGCAATAACTTTGGTAAGTTATTGCTCGGGTTGGGCTAAACGAGCTTACCTAAAATAGAGTGAAAAAGGTTGGTAGCGGTAAGATGGATAGCGTATTCGCCTTCGTCATTACCACTTAGTGAAGGGGTTACTCATTAACATGGAATTATAATACTTTACATCTCCAGTAACTTCTTCGGCTAACCATTCAGGTGTAGTAAACGATTCGTTTTCTGAGTTAAGTTCAACTTCTGCCACTGTTAAACCAATATTATCCCCATAAAATTCATCTACTTCATATGTGTGTTTATCTTGTGCGACTAAATATCGCATTTTATCGATAACACCTGGCTGACAAATGGATAGCAATTCTTTTGCTTCATTAACAGGTATTTCTTTTTCCCATTCGTAGCGGCTTACTCCAGATTCGCAACTAATACCTTTTATGGTTAAAAAACCTTTATCATCTTTGATTCTAACGCGCACGGTACGTTCAGGGACTGAACTCAAATACCCTTGAATAATACGTACTTTTTTATAAGCAACATTTTTAAAAGAGTTATTTTTTACTAAAAACTTTCTTTCTATTTCAACAGCCATGAAATACTTTCCAATTTATTTTACATTTAATTTTAGAAACTGCTGAGGTTTATATACCGCCGTATTAACTTTTGACGTGTACTTTTTAAAAACAGAATCCGTGCATTATTGTTATTCTACTTTAATAGCTGACAACGAAGAAGATATTAAATTTAAGTTATCAACTGAATTGGCATGAAGAAGGTACTGTTGTTTATCAGAAAAGTATATATTACGGTTAATTGAATAAATTTGCGTTATCACATAACGCTAAAGTGTTAAATATAGGTAAGTTATGAATCAGAATAAATCACTATTGATTACAGCATTATTACTAGTGAGTAATAGTTTATATGCAAATGAAGTAGATTTAGAAAAGTTAAGTGTTGAAGAATTAAGACTTGAAAAAGTAGCTAAAACAATGCCGCAAGTGTTAGATGTTTTTGCTAATAATATTGAAGATTTTACTCAAGCATGGACAAAAACGAGCAACTACCAAGAAGCTAAAAAAGTTACTTTAAATCATGCGCATCAATTGTGGAAAGATGCAACAAACCAAATGCAGTCATCATCAATATTTGATGATCGCCCCCTATATTGGGCTCGACTGTCAGCCAGTAAAATAATGCGCTCCACTACGCCTCAATTTTCGCCATCTAAAGAGCAATTAAAAGCTTTACTCACTCTTTTTGAGCAAGGGTCAAGAGGCAGAACAGACCTTGACTATACAAAAACGTCAGACAAAAAAATACTGTTAACTGGCTTTGATCCCTTTTTGCTCGATAGAAATATTAATCAGAGTAATCCTTCTGGTATTGCTGCCTTAAAGTTTGACGGTAAAGTTATTAGCTATAAAGGTATTACTGCGGAAATTAATACGGTAATGATTCCTGTAAGGTATAAAGACTTTGATGAGGGCATTATTGAATCTTTACTTGCTCCATACTATGCATTAAATAGTGTTGATATGGTTGTTACTGTGAGCATGGGTCGAACCAACTTTGATTTAGAGCGCTTCCCGGGAAAACGTAGAAGTGCAAATGCACCAGATAACTCAAATGTATTCTCAGGTGGTACGAAAGAAAACCCCGTAATACCAATACTTCATAATCAACCATTGCCGGGAGCAGAGTTTGTTCAATTTAGTCTACCTGTTAAGTCAATGAAGCAGGCTAAACAGCCTTATATTGTTAATGATAATCATAAAGTAACTAGTATAAATAAAAGACTAAAACCAGAAACAATAGAGCCTAAAACATTGTCACAACTTAATGGTCATGTTGCAGTGAGTGGCTCAGGGGGAGGGTATCTGTCTAATGAAATATCATATCGAAGTATTAGGTTAAGAGATCAATTAAACTCTACTATCCCAACAGGCCATATTCATACGCCTAGAATTCAGCAGTTTGAGCCAGATATTGAAGCTGATATTGTTAAGCAAATTCAGACTATGTTAGAACTCTCATTGGATTCAATTTGATTTATGAATAATGCTAATTCAGTAGTTATTTTAGATTTTGAAACCACAGGCCTATCACCTAATTTAGGTGATAGAGCGATAGAAATAGGAGCTGTTAAACTTGAAAAAGGCATTGTAGTTGATCAATTTCAAGCCTTAATGAATCCAGAAAAAATGGTGAGCACCTTTATTGAAAGTTATACGGGAATCACTAACAAAATGCTTAATGAAGCAATACCTTGTGCAGAAGTGATGACAAACTTTACTGACTTTATTAAGGATCATAATCTAGTCGCCCATAATGCCTCCTTTGATAAACGTTTTTTAGATCAAGAATTGCAATATATATCATCTACATATAGCGGACAGTTTGCGTGTTCTTTGCTGTTATCTCGAAGGCTATATCAGTCAGCTCCAAATCATAAATTAGCAACATTAATAGACTATAAAGGAATCGCTTCCAAAGGGAGTTATCACAGAGCGCTGTATGATGCACAAATGACAGCTGAACTTTGGTTACAAATGATTGCTGACATTAAACAACTAACAAAGCTCGAAGAGGTTCCTTTTAGTCTTATAAATAAAATATCTAAATTACCTAAAGCAAAAGTACAAAAATTCCTTAGCAATTTGGCAACGTAAAGATAGGTTTAGCTGTCTTTTGCGTGACCGTTATTACGACTTCTTTCAAACAATAAAATCATTCTTTATCACTGTTATTTCAATGTTAAACATTTCGAAAATATATTTTAAATGTATAACATAAAAGCGCCGTAAATCATCTGTGCAACTCCTTAATAATCAACTATTGTTAAATTAGTAGTTATTTAATTTTATTAAATAACAGACATAAATTCGTCTTTAAAATTACTTTCGTTTTGTGGATGGTAAATAGAGATGTATTTTTTATGGTGTAACAATAAGGAAGTAAATCATGCCAAGTAACTTACATGTATTTAATTTTGACGGAACTGGAAATGAGCCAGAAGATGCTTTGCAAGACATAAAATACAAAGCAAAAAAAGAAGATGACAATATTAGTAATATTTTGAAATTGCATTTGATGATGGGTGGGAACCTTTATCAAAAGGGTAATAAATATGGCCGATCAACCCTTAAAAATATTCAGCATTGTTTCTATTATAAAGGTGTTGGCACTTATGGTGGCTGGTTAACAAGAATTGTCAATCAAGGTGTGGCATTAGAAGGTTGCGACGTTGCCTCAATTATGAATAAAGCTAAGAGTGATTTTCAAGCAGTATATAAGCAGGGAGATATTATTATTGTCACCGGGTTTTCACGTGGAGCTGCATTAGCAAGACGCTTTGTTGCTTTGGTTGATCAAATGACAGCATCAATAAACCCTGATCCTTTTGTATTTTTGTGTGTTTTCGATACTGTTGCCAGTATAGGTCTTCCTAATCTCAACAAATCAAGTCGCCCTGATTATGATGTTGTTTTTGAAAATGGCAGTACTTTATCACCTATTGTTGTTCAGGCAACTCATATGTTAAGCCTAGATGATAAGCGTAGCGCGTTTCAACCAACACTGATGAATAAAGATCTAAACCGTATCACAGAAATTTGGTTTGCTGGCGCTCATTCCGATGTTGGCGGAGGCTATTACCGAGATGGCTTATCAGATATTGCGTTAGGCTATGCAATGAAGTGGTTACACTTTATGAGTAAGAAACAAAACTTAGCCGTAAAGTTACCCGCTATTAAATTGCGTATTCCTAACACAAAATCATTGGAGCAAGCATGTCCTGATAACTTAAAGGGCATGATTGGTGTTGATGATTTACAACGTAACCCTGATCCTTTAGCTAAAAACCATCAACAAGATAGATGGCCAGTAGTTGACTGGCTAACCTTAGATGACAGAGTATTTTGTGTAATAGAACAAGATAAAATTAAGCTAGGTGAAAGGCCCATTTTACACTGGAGTGTACCCGTAAGGTTGCATAGAGATTCGAATTACCGCCCTAAGTCACTGAGTAATGTAAAACACAGTGTTTGGCATGACTTCTCAAATCAGTGTGTTGATAGCGACGGTTTGAATGAACATATTCATTGTCCATTGAATAATTGGCAAGTTCTTGCGGTGGGAGAAATAGCAGTTAAAACCATTGAAGCTGATGCCATATATAACCACACAGGTATTATGATGGCAAAAAATTCAGAATATGAAATTACTGCCCAAACTGAAGATGAGTGGTATGACGCATCAATCGATTGTGATGCCAATGGTTGGACACGTAAAACTGAATCACTTGGTTTAAAAGAAGCATTTATTGCCGCTGCAGAGCCATTTAGACGTGTTAGCAAAGCTAATTGGTTTCAATTATGCGGCAGCATTGGTACTAGTGACGAGTACGCTAAAAAGATTGGTTTGTGTGGAAAATATGTTGTTGGTAAAACAGGCGAGTTTACAGCCTTTGCTAATGATTTAGAGTCAAAGTATGGTAATAATAGCGGCAGTATTGATATTACGATAAAAAGAATAAAATAGGTTTAGCGTAAATACGGCAGTTTAACAATTATTGTTATTTAAAGTTAGGTGACTATTCTTTTGAAATTATTCTTTACCTTATTATGAAAACAGCTCAGAATAACAAGCTAAAATTTCCTAAATAAAACAGTTGTTTTGATTTTAATTAGTGCTTAACTCTTAAAGTCATATGTTGATTACATGAAGAATAGTGGTTAAGTTTATGAATTATAATGAAGTAAATAGTGTTCTATTTGTTTGCATGGGCAATATTTGTAGATCACCTAGTGCTGAAGCTGTTTTTACTCAAAAAGCAAAAGATTTAGGCTTATCATTTAAAATTGACTCTGCAGGTACGGTTGGGGCACATGCAAAAGAAAAACCAGACCATCGGGCTCAAAAAGTGGGTGGAGAAAGAGGGTATTCTTTTAAAGGGCTAAAAGCACGTAAAGTGAAAGTTAAAGATTTTGAAGAATTTGATTTAATTCTAGCAATGGACAATGACAATGTTGAAGAGTTGAAAAAGGTAGCTCCTGAGCACCTACATCATAAAATTTCATTGTTTTTAGCATTTGCCAATAATTTTGATGAAACTGAAGTGCCAGATCCATACTATGGTGGAGTTAATGGCTTTCGATATGTTTTAGACTTGGTAGAAGATGCTAGTGATGGCTTATTGGCACAAATAAAATAACTCACCAAATATAACCAGAAACTTATTTAATTTAATGCTAATAAAAAGGATAGAAGTATGACACTTTTATCCTTTTTATTTTTAGTCTTATATTGCTAATCAACAATTACTTGATAGACAGTAACAGAGCCACTGACTTCATTGCCAATAATAAGTAAAGGCATACCATTCGGGCTTTGCTCACTACTAACAAACTTAATACTTTCAGGCCCTAAATCACCAGCACTCTCAATCATACTACAATCCATGCCTTCACTTTCGTCACAAGGGTTATCTAAATCATCATCTAACTCGTAATCAATATTAAAATCGCGGTTATTGTAAAAGGCAGAAAAATGAACATCAAATGGATTACTTATGTCATATATAAATAAATTACCTGAACGTTCACTAGCAATAAAACCATAGGTTCTATCATTTATTTTGCCAATTGTTATTGCTTCAGGCTCACCACCTTTATCGTCTGAGCGGTTATCGCCTTTGTTTTCTGTGTGATTACTATTAAAGTTATTACCTAGGATAGAGGCTGATATTTTACCAAAATCATCTCCTGAATCATAAACTAAGTTTATATTTTGATCCCATATTGAAAAGGAGCGCGCTCCATATGCATATAAAGCTTCATAAGTTCCATCATTATCAGAATCACCTAAAGCCGTGGTTACTTTGAGTCGACCTAAACCATTTTTACCACCACTTTCATCATAAAACGCTTGTAGCTCAGCTGATAAAAGCTTGTTTTCTTTATCAGGATTAATAATATCTTTTACCCTGACTTCCTCAGAGTAACCATCATAATCTCGAGAATCCCCTTCATTTGCAGTAATTACAAAGGTAGCACCTTGCCACTGATAAGAACTGATGCTATCAGGTTGATACATACCGTATAAACCATTGACCTGTTCGAACGAGGCAACTTCATCTTTGTTGGTTATATCTAACTGAAATTTACTCCAATCTTTAAAGCCTAATGGTTTAATTTCAATGGTATTATTTTCGAGGTTTATAATTCCCATTGCGTTATTTTCCTGCAAGGCTACAAAAGCTGTTTTACTATCGGCACTTACCGTTATATATTCAGGCTCTAAACTTTGAGCTAATGTTGTATCGATTGGGCCAGCTAACTTTAGACCAGCAGCTTTTAATAAAGCAACACGTTTGGCATCAGTGTCATAATCTTCGCTATCAAGTAAGTCACTGCTAAAGGTAATGTCCGTGCTCAAGTTAATAGTTGAACTGATATCTGCGGGCATTCCATCATTAAAGTCGATAATAGAGATAGAACCTTCAGGATCAATAGTATAATCACTGTTTGGTTCACCTTCATTGGCGACAAGAACTTTGTTGCCATCAGGGCTAAAGGTTACCATGTCAGGTAATGCGCCAGCTTTGACAGCTTTAATAAAAGTGCCTGCACCTTGGTTGTCTAATTGATAAAACAACACGGCACCGCTTTGAGTTTTGTCCAGCGCTTCAACAGCAATTGCTAAAATATTATCAAAAATAGCAATAGAATTTGCTGCACCTAAGCTAATTGTTTCAACTTCACTTGTACTAATGACGACAGAAACTTCGCTATCAAAAGTGAAAGCGACTGATGATAAACTGGTGTCACTAGTCGGACTGCCTACTTCTGTTGTTGAAATATTACTTAAGTTAATAACTTCTATTTG
>CAXIBS010000084.1:0-9709 GCA_964022585.1 uncultured Colwellia sp. | reverse complement strand
GTTGAAAATAAAAGCGAGCAGTTTTAATTTTTGCTTGATAAAAGGCGCTATCTTCATCACTTGATGCTAACTTGTCTTGAGCCACTTTTACCATTTTCGCCCAGAAGTAAGCCAGTGTTAAATAACCAGAGTACATTAAATAATCTACCGATGCTCCGCCAATTTCATCAGAGTTTGACATCGCTTTGGCACCAATAATTTCAGTCATTTTTTGCCAATCAGCACCAAAAGCTGTAATCGGTTTAATGAACTCTTGCATGTTTTCATTATCAGCATTTTCACTGCAAAAGGCAGTAATTTCAGCACCAAATGGCTTCAAAATCTCACCTTTTGAACCTAATACTTTACGAGCTAATAAATCAAGCGCTTGAATACCAGTAGTTCCCTCGTATAAACAGCTAATTTTTGTATCACGCATTAGCTGTTCCATACCCCATTCTTTAATAAAGCCATGGCCGCCAAATACTTGTATTCCGTGGCTAGTACACTCTAAGCCTAATTCTGTTAAAAATGCTTTAGCAATAGGAGTTAATAGAGCCAATTTTGATTCTGCGATAACTTTTTCTTCTTCACTTACTTTATCAAGTGGAGCATGACCAACATCAACCAATTGTGATAAGTAAGCAATTAGTGCTCGACCACCTTCAGCAATAGACTTTTGTGTAAGTAACATACGGCGTACATCTGGATGAACAATAATTGCATCTGCTGGGCCTTCTGGGTTTTTAACGCCTGATAACGAACGCATTTGTAATCTATCTTTTGCATAAGTTAGTGCTCCTTGAAATGATGCTTCAGCTGCGGCAACCCCCTCAGTAGCAACACCCAATCGCGCTGCATTCATAAAGGTAAACATACAGTTTAAACCACGATCTATTTCACCAATTAAATAGCCTTTAGCACCATCAAAGTTAATCACACAAGTTGCATTAGCATTTATCCCCATTTTATGTTCAATTGAACCACAGCTAACGGCATTTCTATCACTAACTTCGCCTTCCTCTGTGATGTTGAATTTAGGAACAATAAATAGTGAAATACCTCGGCTACCTTCTGGCGAACCTGGAATGCGAGCAATTACAATATGCACAATATTGTCTGATAGATCATGCTCTCCTGCTGAAATGAAAATCTTAGTTCCTGTTAGTGAGTAGCTACCATCATCATTAATTTCTGCTTTAGTACGCAGCATACCTAAATCTGTACCACAATGAGGCTCTGTTAAGCAGATTGTGCCTGTCCATGAGCCTTCAACTAATTTAGGCATAAATATATTTTTCTGATTATCAGTGCCATGTGCTTCAATCGTTGCCAATGCACCATGACTTAGTCCCGGGTACATTGCAAAGCTATGGTTTGCACTAGAAAAGAATTCAGTAATTGCAGTATTTAGAGAGTGTGGTAACCCTTGCCCACCAAAATCAACATTTTGCGCTAACGTTGGCCAACCGCCTTCAACGTATTGTTGATAAGCTTCTTTAAAACCATCAGGCGTAGTTACGTTACCATCTTGCCAAGTACAGCCCTGCTCATCACCACTTTGATTTATTGGAGCCACTACCTGCTCAGTAAACTTAGCAGCCTCAGCAATAATCGCATCGATCATATCAAGACTAGCGTCTTCATAGCCGAGTCGTTGATAGTGACCATCACAATCAAATAACTCTTGCATTACAAACTTCATATCTCTAATCGGCGCTTTATATTCAGGCATATGGGTATCTCCAATATTAATTTAGCAGTCCTACTCGACACTACAAATCAAGTGGTCAGACCTCGTATGAGCTTTTGATTAAATCATGTTACAAACATTTTCTCAAGTAAGAATAGTAATGATTTTGATAAAGTGACCACTTTAAAGGCAAAATTTAGGCACAAAAAAAGCGCAATAATTGCGCTTTTTTATGAGGAAACAGTTTACTTAAATAGTTATTACACAGTTTCTAAATAAGAAAAAACCGTAGTAAATGCTTGCTCTTGATATTGTTTTAAACCTGTATCTCTAAAATCGATATCTATTTGGCTTTTAGCTAATTCTTTCTTGATAAAAGTAGCAGATAGAATTTCAACTTGAAGCTCTTTTATTAGTTGAATTGCCGCTTCTACTTTAAAGCCAACAGGTCCACCAGCGAACTTTCCTTTTAATGCACGTCCTTTTATCAATACATTAGTTACTTGATAGTCTTCCATTAATTTTGCAAAGGTAAACTGAAAATGCTGTACTTGCTCAGCTTCACCTGCGTTATCAAGGCTTATTTTTTGTACTCGAGTATGAGGAATATCATACAAATTATTTTCTTTAGACATAATACAAATAATTGCATCATTACCTTTTATTTCAACGCCACATGCTCTCATGGAAAAATCTCAACTTTTATAATTAGGCGCATTATAACGAATTTACTAAAATAAGAAAATGGCACTGAACTGAAGTTAACGTTATCATAACTAAAATGCTTAATTAACGTTATAAATGGTTCAATTGAATGAAAAAAACATGTGTAGTTACAGGTGGCAGCTCAGGTATAGGTTTGAGTATTGTAAAATTATTTGAACAAAATAATTATCAGGTATTTAATTTAGACTTATCACCTTCACCTAACGGGGAGTTTTGTCAGTGTGATGTGACCAATGTAAACCAAGTAGGCAGCATTATCAGTAAAATTGCAAAGCAACAGACAATTGATGTATTAGTTTCAAATGCAGGCATTCATTTTTCAGCCAATATAGAAAACACGTCAGAAGAAGACTTTGATAAGGTATTTAATATCAATGTTAAAGGCGCTTATGCCGCAGTAAAAGCGGTATTACCTAGTATGAAAGCCAATAATCATGGCGCGATAATTCTCATGTCTTCCGACCAAGCTTTAATCGCTAAGCACAATTCTTTTGCTTATAACTTGAGTAAAGCATCATTAGCTTCTATGGCAAAAACCACCGCGCTTGATTACGCTGAATTTAATATTCGAGCTAATGCCGTTTGCCCCGGTACCATTGAGACGCCACTTTATCATCATGCTATTAATAATTACTGTGAAAAGTCTGGTGCAAACAAAGCTGAAATTCATCAAGAAGAAGAAAAATTACAGCCATTAAACCGCCTAGGACAACCAGAAGAAGTTGCTGAATTAGTCTTATTTTTAGCTTCTGAAAAAGCTAAGTTTATTACCGGAAGCCTGCAGGTTATTGATGGTGGATATACTGCACAATAATACTTATTAAACATAAACGAGTAACAAAGTGAAAATTATTGACCCTCACTTACATTTATTTGCACTTGAATTAGGGCATTACCACTGGTTAAAGGCTGACAACCCACCTTTTTGGCCTGATAAACAATGTATTAATAAAAGTTTTAATGAAGCTGATTTATTGCTAACAGAACCGTTATCTTTAGCTGGCTTTATTCATATTGAAGCGGGTTTTGATAACGAGAAACCTTGGCGTGAGCTTGAAGCTTTGGAAGAAACTTGTAATAAACCTTTTCGTTCCATCGCCAATATAGATTTAACAACGTCAAGTAAATACATCAAAACTGTATTAGGTAAATTAGCTGAACGTCCCTCTTTTGTTGGCGTTCGTCACTTATTAGATGAGCAAGCATTTCAACTGTTAAAAAATAAACAGGTGCTCAATAATATTCAGATATTAAATAGCAAAGGTTTACTATTTGAAGTGCAACTATCGCTAACAGATCAAGAGGCGATTGATGCTTTATGTGATGTTGTCGCTAATAACACTAATATGAGTTTTATTATCAATCATGCGGGATTTCCGCCTATTAATTTAAACTCAATTGAGTGGCAACGTTGGCAAAATAACTTAGTAACGTTATCTTCTTACCCTCATATAGCGATTAAATGTTCTGGTTGGGAAATGATAGATAGGCAGTACCAAGCAACGTGGTTAAACAAGAATTTATCATTTATTCTTAGCACTTTTAGCTCAGCAAGAGTAATGTTAGCCAGTAACTTTCCATTATGCTTATTTAGTCATAGTAACTATCAAGCATATTGGCAATCAATAATATCAAGCCATTTTTTTCAAGCATTAAGCAAGCAAGAAAAAAGCGCATTGTGTTACGACAATGCGCTTAGTTGGTATTCAATAAATAAGATAACCTAATGAGTTAAGAAATAGTTCTTTATTTAATAACCACGAAAGGTGATCTTTTCACTACGTCGTCATTTAATTCTATTCCTAACCCGGGTACTTCAGTTACTTGAAAAAAGCCATCTACAGGCTGTGGATCCTGTAAGCATAGTTCACGGTTCCAATCTTTAATCGCATATGTATGATGTTCATGAATTAAAAAGTTAGGAATAGCCGTTTCTAAGTGTAAAGAGGCAGCAGTTGCTACTGGGCCACCACAAACATGGGCTTGAATACGAATATCGTATACATCAGCATAATCACACACTTTTTTCGCTTCAGTAAAGCCACCGCATAAACCAACATCAGGTTGTAATACGTCAATACTTTGATCTTCAAAATAAGGACGAACATCCCAACGATGATATAAACGTTCTCCGCCAGCAATAGGAACATTAACGCGATCAGAGACTTTTTTATGTACTGCTGGGTTTAAGTAGTTAACAGGCTCTTCATACATCATGCAGCCAACTTCTTCGATAACAGCACCCATTTGAATAGCCGATGCAGCGCCCATTAACGAGTGAGATTCAAAAATGATATCAACATCTTCACCAACTGCATCACGAATTGCACGTAATCTATCACCAAATAAGCGCATTTGTGGTTTAGTAAATAACTTAGTGCGATCAAAGGATGAACTACCGTCTTTGTTATAAACAATAGGATCAACCTTAACAGCATCATAACCTTCACTTACCGCTTTTAATGCCGCTTGTGCATATTCTTCCGGCTCAATTAATTTACTAATTTCACTGTCCCAGTCAAACTGCAATTGACTCGCATAAGTGCGTAATTTGTCATTAACTTTACCGCCAAGTAATTGATATACAGGTACGCCTAAGGCTTTCGCTTTAATATCCCATAGTGCTGTATCAATAGCACTCATCGCAGAATATAGAACAGGTCCGCCACCTAACCCCCAAAAACTTTCTCTTAGCATACGTGACCACAATAACTCAGTATTAAATGGGTTAAAGCCTATCAAGACTGCTTCACTAATTTCTTTGATCATAGCAGCGGCAGCGCTATGTCCCCAATCGTAAGCTAAACCAGCTTCACCAACACCACTAATGCCTTCGTCAGTATGAATACGAACAAAAACCGGGTTCCATGCAGTACGTTTAGGACAATGAATATCAAATACTTCAATATGGGTAATTTTCATTTTTATCTCTTCAAGTAAATTCTTTTTTCTATTTAAAAGTTAAATGCTTATTTTAATTAACAGTTTAACTTTACGTTGTAGGTTTCAAATCATGATGCATAAATTAAACGAGACTTTTACAAGCTGAACGTTACGAAGCAAAATCTGGGTGTGCTCTAGCTACTCTGCGTAGCATTGCTGGCCACGCAGTTTCCCCACCAGTTTTTCCCGTATGAACTATATTTGCTTGTGCTTTAATACCATCAATAATGCTTTGAGGAGCATAAACGGGTTTCATACCTGTAGCCATCACTTGTAATTGCACCTGACATGCGCGAGTTAAATCGTACATATGCATAAAGGCATCACCAACAGTTTTACCTAATGTGGCAGCACCGTGATTTCTGAGTAACATAAAGTTGGCATCGCCTAAATCTTGCTGCAATCTTAGTTTCTCATCTGCGTTAACGGCAAGCCCCTCATAATCGTGGTAGCTCATCGAGGCAAGTGCAAACATAGAATACTGGCTTAATGGTAGTAATCCTTCTTCAACACTCGCAACAGCAATAGTTTCATTGGTATGCACATGCATAACACACATATCTTCATGGCGTGCCTCATGAATAGCACTATGAATGGTAAAACCTGCTGGGTTAATCTCAAACTTACAATCTTTATCAATAATATTGCCTTCAATATCAATTTTAACTAAGTTTGATGCAGTAACTTCTTCAAATGCTAGGCCAAAAGCATTAATCAATAAGTGCTCTGTACCCGGAATACGAGCAGAGATATGAGTATGAATAAGATCATCCCAGCCATGCATTACCATTAAACGATAACAAGCTGCTAAATCAACACGAGCTTGCCACTCTTGCGGTGACACTTTGTCTTTTAGGTTTATTTTTGGGAGTTCAAACATTCGCTAATGCCTTGGTTAATTCATTCTATAAATAAATTCTACCTGAGCTAGCCCCTTGTATAAAGAAAGAGTTATCATAAGAACCAATTTCAAATCAATAAACGCTCTATTTGCTATGTGTATTTTATTTTTTGCTATCAATCAACATCCTGAGTATCCAGTAATTATTTGTGCAAATCGTGATGAATTTCATCAAAGGCCAACACAATCAATGCATTGGTGGCCAAATGATGAAGTATTAGCAGGTAAAGATTTACAAGCAGGCGGCACTTGGCTCGGTTTGAGTAAGCAAGGTCGATTTAGCGCACTTACCAATTTTCGCCAACCTCACTTAATTGATAAAAACAAACAGTCACGCGGCGATTTAGTCTTACAAGCATTGGCAAAACAAGATGATGAAATGGGCCATTTATTAACGACAACATCAAGTTTATATAATGGATTTAATTTAGTTTTCGGAGAGCTTAACAATCTTACCTGTTTTGATAATGTGTCACAAAAACATCAAGCTTTGCACTCTGGCTTTCATAGCTTATGTAATGGCGCATTAGATGATATTTGGCCTAAAATGGCACTTGGGCAAGCTAATCTGGCAACGGCCATTAATGACACACCTTTAGATATTAATAAGCTTTTCACTTTAATGAAAAGTGATCAACAAGCACAAACGGAACATTTACCTAAAACTGGCGTACCGTTAAGTTGGGAGCAACTGTTAAGTTCTATTTTTATCGTTTCACCAGAGTACGGTACTAGAACAACAAACATAATTACGTTAGATAACGAGGGAAATATTGATATTTATGATCAAAGCTATAACGAGCAAGGTGAATGTACACAAACACAAAGCTTTTCTATAGCGCCATAAAGTCAGGTTAAGTTTGAAATATTAATATCAGCAGGCTTAATCACATAGGTATTTTTAAAATTATAAAGTTTATAAATACCTATGTGTGAATATTCAGTTCAAACTAATTAGGCATCAAAAAGTTAAATTATCTGCTTTATCAATGCCGCAACTAAAATAACCAGCACCAAAATCCAACTTATCTTACTAAATTTTGCTTGCTGCTCACCGCTCATAGGTTTGCCAAACTTTTCCCCTAACACGACCATTAAAGCTACAGCAGCAAATACACATAATAATATAATTAATAATGTCATCTATATTCCTTTCGGTTAACTAAGTTTATCTACCTAGATTTAACAAAATCATTTATGATTGCGCAAGATACCTCTTATTCATAATTTTAGCTAGAGACTGAGTTTAAATGCCACACGTTTCACAAACCCAAACAGATGATTTTTTTCAAAAGCGTCGATTTATTATTCGTCTTGGCAAAGCATTACACAAATTAGGCTCTACAGCACATCGTTTAGAAGATAACCTATTATCAATAGCACGCTTTTTGGATATTCGTGCCTCATTTATTATCACCCCCACCGCATTAACTTTTATCCTTTCTGATAATGAAGATGAACAACAATACAACCACTTATTACGAGTGACACCGGGTGAGATCGATTTAGGATCTTTAGCCCGTATTGATGAACTAGTAGATGAGCTTGTTAATGGCGAACGAACGTTAGATGAGGCACTAGAACGTTTAACTGAAGTAGACCGTAAACCGCCCCCTTATGGTGTGGTATTACCGTTTTTTGCTTTTGGCGCTTCTAGCGGCGCCTTTGCCATGTTAATGCAAACCAGTTGGCATGATGTATTTTGGTCTACCATACTTGGCTTTATTGTTTTCCTTTTTGTTATCTGGGCAGAACGTTCTCGACGCATGACCGAAATGTTAGAGCCCTTAGCAGCTCTAACCACCTCATTATTAGCCTCATTTATCTCATTATTTGATCCTAGTATCAATATTCCCATGGTTATCTTATCCAGCATCATTGCCTTTATCCCAGGTTTATCACTCACCGTAGGTTTGTCTGAACTTGCAGCCCGACATTTAATGTCAGGTACGGCGAGGATAATGGATAGCGTTATGGTTCTCTTTAAGCTGTATTTTGGCGCTGTTTTAGGCATGGCTTTTGGTAAGCTAATGTGGGGTGAAACCATTTTTATACCACCCGACACCATGCCAGTGTGGACTTCATGGTTAGCTGTAACCACCCTATCTATTTCGTTAGTAATACTGTTTAAAGTGCGATTAAAAGATGCTCCTTGGGGAATGATTGCTGGCTATATTTCATTTAGTGTTAGTATTTGGGCAAGTAGTTATTTAGGTGTTGCATTAGGTGCGTTTGTTGGCGCATTTGCGTTGGGTATATACAGTAATTTGTTTTCACGAATAATGAGTTTACCTTCATCTATTGTTCGTCTACTTGGCTTAGTTGTATTGGTACCCGGCAGTAAAGTTTATATTGGATTAAATAGTTTAGTTACCGGTAAGCAAATGCTCGAAGTAACTGATTTAGGCTCGCAAACATTCTTAATTTTTATGTCGCTGGTTGCAGGACTTATTTTCTCAAATGTTGCCTTACCTCATAGAAAGAACTTATAACGTAATTATTAATTAAAGCGCATGACAACAAGTCAAAATAAGTTAGCACTAGCAAAAACATCAGCAAATTATCATCATGGTGATTTATATAGCAGCTTACTAACTACTGCTACAAATATGATTGCAGAAGGTGGTGTTGAAGCATTGTCATTAAGAAAACTAGCAATGCATATTGGCGTTTCGCGCACTGCGGCATATCATCACTTTAAAGATAAAAATGATTTACTTATCGCAATAGCTGCTCAAGGCTTTATTTCATGGAAAGAGCAAGCAGAAGAAATATTCAAACGAGAAAATGTAACCGAGCAAGAGAAATATCAAGCATTTGTTTATTATTATGTAAAGTTTGCCACTGAAAATTCGGCTATATATCAACTGATGTTTGGTGGTACTTTATGGAAAGATAAAAAAAGCCCATCAAAATTAAAAGAAGTTGCTTACCCTAGCTTTCAGTTTCATCTTGAAATGACAAAAACTTGGCAAAAAGAGGGAATATTACCCAATTCGCCAAACTCATTACGCCTCTCACAAGTCACATGGGCAACGTTACATGGTATAGCCCAATTGGTTATTGATGGTATTTATGCAGATGCTAGCCAAATTGATGAAATGTGCCAATGCGCGGCTGATTTGTTTGTAGTAGCTAATAAAAAATAACCATCGTATATATTTCGCAACATTTTACTATTTACTTTTCATTGTAAATAAAACGTAAATAGTTTATAAATTTAACGTTAAGTTAAAAATTTAAACAGGATGTTTCGCGAACTAGAATATAACGTAAACTCCTCGTAATACCAATTTATTGCTTATTTACCAGATACTGGTAACTATTTATAAGCACATCAATATCTAATAATTAAAAATATAAAATGAGAGTAAAATAATGAAAGCGATCATAACAAGCGCTGTATGCTCATCTCTATTGTTACTAAGTGGCTGTAGTAATAGTGACAATGCAACAACTGACTCTGC
>CAXIBS010000083.1:0-9776 GCA_964022585.1 uncultured Colwellia sp. | reverse complement strand
CAGTTGATTAAGCTTTTTGGCTGAACCCCTTGGAACTGGATGCGCATTGTATAGAGTTTTAACTCTAGGTCAAGTAAGAAAAGCACCTTTTATGATTTATTTTTCAATTTAGCTTTTAGCGTGTGAAAATTACACAAGCAAATCAAAGAACACTCCGTTAAAATGCTATATTCAAGTTTACATCGCTAGGCCGCCATCTATTTCCACAACGCGTCCTGTAAAAAACTCATTTTCGAAAATATACTTTGCAGTATGTGCGATTTCATCGGCTTCACCTAATCGCCCTACTGGCTTCATTTTTTCAAGCCTATCTCGCATCTCAGGTTTCATCGCATCAGTCATTGGTGTTCGGGTTACACCTGGAGCTATTGCGCCTACTCTAATACCATGTCGGCCTAATTCCCTCGCCCATGTTGTTGTCATTGCTACAACACCAGCCTTAGCTGCAGCATAGTTTGTTTGTCCCATATTTCCTCCACGAGAAATAGAAGACATATTGACAATAACACCTTTTTTGCCTGATTCAATCATCTGCACAGCTGCTTCACGACCACACAGAAAAACACCTGTTAAATTTACATCAATTACTGACTGAAAATCAGCTAGTGACATTTTATCATTAACGACACCGTTTTTAGCTTTAACAAACATATTATCTCGCAATATGCCTGCATTATTGATTACGCCATCAATGCCTTCAAAGTCAATGCTAATTTGTTTAAAAGTATTCACGACTTGTTCTTCATTGCTAACATTAGCAAGATAATAGCTAGCACGTGTGTCAGCATTGCCATTACTTTTAACTAAGTCTATTGTTTCTCGTAATAGATCTTCATTTAAATCTATTAAAGCTATATTTGAACCACTTTTAGCAAAATGAAGTGCCATTGCTCGGCCAAGTCCTTGACCACCACCAGTTATAACAATAGTTTTATTTTCTAAATTCATAATATTCTCTTTAATGTTCAAGCCAATTCAATAAATAAGTTTCAAAACTTCTGAGTAATTCATGATAGTACATGCTCAAAAGTTCGATTTAAATACGATTTAAGTCTATGAGAAACTTACCTATTGAAATTGTTTAGATATATTACAGTGCTACAGACTATTTATTAAACATATTAAATATACTTGAAAAATCTTTGCCACCATTTCCTGATGCCGCATGCATAGCAAATAAATTACGTGCTAATGCGCCCATTGGAGTTGACGACTGACTTTGTACGGCAGTGTCCATAGCAAGACCTAAATCTTTTGCCATAAGATCTACCATAAATCCACCTTGATAATCATTTGATGAGGGAACATTTTCCATTACATCTGGACAAGGGTTATAAACATCTAGTGTCCAGTTACTACCAGAGCTTTTGCTCATTATATTTGATAGTACTTTAGGGTCTAAACCATTAGAAATACCCAATTGTAGCGCTTCACTAGTACCAGCCATTAGTACAGAAAGTAGCATATTATTACATACCTTAGCTATTTGACCTGCGCCGTGATCACCTGCATGAAAAATATTTTTCCCCATGGCATCTAAAATTGGCTCAACACGGTTAAACTCTTCACTACTTCCACCAACCATAAAGCTTAACGTACCACCTACGGCACCACCAACACCACCAGATACAGGCGCATCAACAAAGTTTATGCCTTGTTCTGCTAGAGCAGCCGCAACTTTACAAGAAGTTGCGGCATCAATTGTTGAAGAATCAATTACAATGCTACCTTTACTGATATAGTTAATTAAACCTGTTTCAGGTGATAAGTAAACGCTATCAACGTGCTTGCCAGCAGGTAGCATTGAGATGATAAATTCAGCATTTTTAACACAGTCAGTTGCATTACTTTGAGTTGTTGCGCCTTCTGCAACTACTTGTGCTACAGCTGCTTCTGATAAATCAAAAACACATACACTGTGTCCTGCTTTAACAAGATTAATGGCCATAGGGCCACCCATATTTCCTAAGCCTATAAATGCGATATTCGCCATTGTTCTTTCCTTTTAATTATTGTTCTGACATTGAGTAAAGTTGTTTAGTTGCTATTTACTTACCTAAATTTACTAGTGGATGTTGTTCTGATGTCCATTTTGATTCAAAAAACCAATCGATGACTTTGGTATCAACCGACTCTATTGAAGAGAATTTCCATTTAGGCGAATAATCTTTATCGATTAACAGTGCTCTTACGCCTTCAGAGAATTCTCCAAATTGACCTGCTTTAACAGATAAGTTTAATTCCATACGAAAACAATCAGCTAATGATAGTGATGCACCGTGCTGAATTTGTTGAAAAGTTAACGCTGCGCTTAACGAACTACCGCTTTTAAGCGATTTTTGTGCCCGACTAAACCATTTATCTTCAGTTTCAACCGATAAAATCCCTGCTACAATTGATGGCAAATTATCAGAACTTGTCACTTCCTCTATTAATGATTCATGCTCACTAAGTTTTGATTCAGGTAATTGGCCGATAGAACTGTTTTCAAAGTCAGCCAACAAGCTTGAAACTTTTTCATGGTTATCTTCAATTGATTCTTGCCAATCTACTTGCGTTAACTGTTCAATTAGGTTGTTTTTATTTTCACTGGCGACAAAGTAGTCAGCTAAATGACAATACTTAGCATCGGCTGCATTGATTGAAGCGCCAGTTAAACCTAAAAACATACCGCAATTTCCAGGCATTTTATTCAAGAAATAACTTCCGCCCACATCAGGATAAAGGCCAATACTAATTTCTGGCATAGCAATACGAGAGCTTTCCGTAACTACTCGATGGCTGCCACCAACCATTAAACCAAGACCGCCACCCATGACAATACCATTACCCCAAACAATAATAGGTTTGTTGTAGGTATGAATAAAATAATCAAGTTGATACTCTGTGGTGAAATATTTTTCAACACCTGGGGAATAATTGCCCTTATCAGCTATGATGTCATTGTACATATAAACAATATCGCCGCCGGCACAGAAAGCTTTTTCTCCCTCGCCTTGAAGGAAAATAGCGGCAATATCGTCTTGGGTTTGCCACTGTTGCAACTTTGGATAAATTAATGCAATCATATCCATGCCAAGGGCATTTAATGATTTTGGAGAGTTTAAAGTAATAACGGCAATTTTCTTGCCATTAGCGCTATCAACCTCTTGAAAATTAACTACTTGAGTCATATAAAATTCCTATCAATCTATTAGTATTCAGCTACTTGTTTTTCCAAACGGGCTTACGTTTATCTAAAAATGCTTGCACGCCTTCTTTTTGATCTTCTGAATCAAATAGATCAATGAATGCTTGTCGCTCTTGTGGTAATGCTTGTGATATTGGCATTTCTCTATTTTTTTGAATAAGTGTTTTACAAGCAGAAACAGCAACCGGACTTTGTTTAGCCACTTTTGCAGCCAATGCGATTGCCGCAGTTTTACCTTCACCTTTTGCAACAACTTCTTCAGCTAAGCCAATACGTAAAGCGGTTGCAGCATCAACACGTTCTCCACATAAAATCATACGCTTAGTCCAACCTTCACCTACCAAAATTGATAAGTTCTGTGTACCACCAGCGCAAGGTAACAAACCAACAGTTGCTTCAGGCAATGCCATTACCGCATGCTCTTCAACAATACGAATATCACAAGCTAACGCAACTTCTAAACCACCGCCCATGGAATAGCCGTTAATCGCTGAAATAGAAACGCCACGGAAATTTGATAACGTTTCAAAAGATTCACCAAAAATATCACTCATATCTTTAGCTACTGTTTTACAGCCATCTGCAAAAACATTTAAATCAGCACCTGCTGAGAAAAATTTATCGCCTGAACCTGTCAGTACTAATGCGTAAATATTTCTATCTTCATTTAACGCTAAAACCAAGTCGCGTAAGTCAGTTAAACTCTGTTGTGTCCATGTATGGGCAGGAGGATTATTAAAAGTAACGACTGCGGTATGATCTGTTACTTCTACTGTTAAAAACTGTGATGAATAGTCAGACATAATTCTTGTTCTCTTTTTATTTATATTTTTATGTGTATTTATACTAAAGCAATAAGTAGCCGAGTTATAAAAGCTGACCCGCACCCTCAGTTAATAGGCGGCGAGCGATAATAACGCGCATAATTTCATTAGTGCCTTCAAGTATTTGATGAACACGTACATCTCTAAAATGACGCTCTAATGGATATTCTTTGATATAACCATAACCACCATGAATTTGTAGCGCTGCATCACAAACTTGAAAACCAATATCTGTTGCAAAACGTTTAGCCATTGCACAATAAGCCGTTTTCTCTGGATCATTCTTATCTAGTTTATAAGCCGCTAAACGCACCATTTGACGGGCAGCAACTAATTCTGTTGCCATGTCTGCCAGTTTAAATTGTAAACCTTGAAAAGCGGCAATTCGTTTACCAAATTGTTCACGTTCGTGCATGTAGCTCATTGCTGAATTTAGTGCTTGCTGTGCAGTACCAATTGAACAGGTAGCAATATTAATTCGACCGCCATCAAGTCCCTTCATAGCAATTGCAAAACCTTCACCTTCACTGCCAAGTAAATTTTCAACAGGAACTTTTACGTTATCAAAAGTGATTTGGCGTGTAGGTTGTGCATTCCAGCCAAGCTTTTCTTCAGCTTTACCATAAATAATGCCGTCTAAATCAGCGGGAATAGCAAGTGCAGATATACCTTTTGGACCTGCTTCACCAGTACGTACCATGACAACTAAAACATCGGTATCGCCTGCGCCGGAAATAAATACTTTTGAGCCATTAACAACGTAATGATCACCTTCTTTTTTAGCTGAAGTGCTTAAAGAGGCAGCATCAGAACCTGAGCCTGGCTCAGTTAAGCAATATGAAGCAAGTTTCTCGCCTGATACAAGTCCTGGACACCAAGTATCTTTGACGCTACTTGTTCCCCAAGTGGCAAGCATCCAGGTAGCCATATTATGAATGGTCATCATTGCCGTTGTAGCGGTACAACCCATTGCTAATTGTTCAAAGATAATTGATGAATCTAAACGACTTAGACCTAAACCACCTGCATCTTCAGGTGAGTACAAGCCACAAAAGCCTAGTTCGCCCGCTTTAGCAATAACATCTTTTGGGAAAATATGTTCTTGATCCCACTTTGCGGCATTTGGTAAAAATTCACTATCGCTAAATTGCTTAGCAAGATCAGCAAACATTTGTTGATCTTCGGTTAAATCAAAATTCACATTAAATCCCTAAATATCTAAGTTAATTAAAAGGTGTACGTATATATAAATATACATACATCTATCACTGATAAAGTACTATGTTTCGAGTATACGTTAGTAATTTACTCAAACAAATTAATAGTGCATGCATAGATTAAAGCAAATAAAACTTTAGAAATACATTGATTAACTTGCCACTTTGATGGATTATCTTGCTATATCGATAAGAGGTTAACAAATGAGTACTGCATCTAATTGGCCACTACCAAAAAATAGTATTAGATACCTAATTCCTAAACCATTAATTAATCAACTGGCATTAAATATATTGAGTCGAGGCCTTTACCCTTCCTCTTTTGGTAAGTATATATCAGCAAGTAATCATTACACTAAAAGGCACAACCACACTGATAATTTGGTGATATTTTGTTTTGATGGTGTAGGACAATTTAGTACACCTACATGTCAAGGAACTATAAAGAAAGGTGATGTGCTTTTTTTACCTAAAGGCGTAGAGCATCAATATAAGTCAAGTAATAATGATCCATGGTCAATTTACTGGGTTCATATAGAAGGACACTTATTTGAACAGTTCATGGATTTTATTGGTGTAAATAATTCAAACTTAATTTTGAATATATCAAATCAAGCTGCATTTATTGATGAGTTTGAACAGTTACTTTCAACAAGAAATAAAAGTTACCAATTAAGCTCTTTCATTCTGGCATCTAACATTATAAAAAAGATGTTTGCATTATTTACTGTTAATAGTCCAAGTAAACTAGAACAGTCAAAACAAGACTTCAACTTATCTAAAGTAACGAGTTTTATGGAAGAAAATATTAGTCAAAAAATAAATTTACAACAAATTGCCGATTCACTCGAGTTGTCAAAGTTTTACTTTGCAAAAAAGTTTTTACAACATACTGGGGTGAGTCCAATTCGCTACTTTGTAGAACTTAAAATAAAGCACGCTTGTAAGCTATTGGATGAATCAAACATTTCTGTGAAAGATGTTGCATTACAAATTGGCTATGACGATCCTTATTATTTTTCACGCCTGTTTAAAAAAATAATGGGATTGTCACCAACACAATATCGACAATCCCAATATGGGCATTAAAAGAGGTTTTTAATCTGTAAAATAATACCTCTTAATTTTATTACTTAAAGCATTTCAACAGCAATTGCTGTTGCTTCACCACCACCAATACAAAGTGATGCAACACCTTTAGATAAGCCTTTGTTTTTCAATGCATGAATAAGGGTTACCATAATACGTGCACCACTTGCACCTAAAGGATGACCTAATGCACAAGCACCACCATTAACATTCACTTTGTTAATATCTAAATCCATTTCTTTAACAGCAAGCATAGTTACCATGGCAAATGCTTCATTGATTTCAAATAAATCAACATCATTGACATTCCAACCAGCTTTATCTAACAATTTATTCATTGCGCCAACTGGAGCAATAGTAAATTCTGCTGGCTTTTGCGCGTGAGTTGTATGTGCTACAACTTTACAAAGTGGTGTTAAACCACGTGCTTTAGCTGTAGATAACTTCATCATCACTAATGCAGCTGCACCATCTGAAATAGAGCTAGAGTTAGCGGCAGTAATAGTACCATCTTTTCTAAATGCAGGTCTTAGTGAAGGAATTTTATCTGGGCGAGCATTACCTGGCTGCTCATCAGTATCAATAGTTACTTCTTTACGACGGCTTGTGAACGTTACAGGCGCAATTTCATTTTTAAATGCACCAGATTCAATCGCACCGTTAGCACGTGATAATGATCTAATCGCAAATTCATCCATTTGCTCACGAGTGAAAGCACTTTCATCAGCAGTTTCTTGTGCGAAACAACCCATTGAAATGCCATCATAAGCATTTTCTAAACCATCAAGCATCATATGATCAAGTACTTGGCCATGACCCATGCGCATACCAGCTCTTGCTTTTGGTAATAAGTAAGGTGCGTTACTCATGCTTTCCATACCACCAGCAATTGCAACTTCAATTGAACCAGCAAGTAAGCCATCATGTGCTTGCATTGCTGCTTTCATACCTGAACCACATACTTTGTTAATTGTGGTACAAACGGTAGATAACGCTAAATCGGCCGCAATAGATGCTTGTCTAGCTGGTGCTTGTTTTAAACCTGCAGGTAATACACAACCCATGATAACTTCATCAACTTGATCACTTGATAAATTTGCTTGTTCTACAGCCGCTTTAATTGCTGTAGCACCAAGCTCAGTTGCACTAGTACTAGCTAGACAACCACTAAAACCACCCATAGGTGTTCTTAAAGCGGAAACGATTACGACGGGATCAGAAATAGACATTGCACTCTCCATAAGGGAAAAAAGTTAATATTTTTACAAGTTACCCTATACCCTAACTCAATTTGAAGTTTACGCCAACGTAACTTTAGTACTAATTTTTGTAGCCTTTTTGTACTATTTCTTCTACCTTAGCTATTGTGATATCTACTCACTTTATATAAATGTTTAAAAAAACCATGTATATATGCGATTCACACAAAAACTTTTGCAATATCATTACATAAATAGTTTACGTTTACGTAAACTTCCTGTAGAGTTATTTCAATGAAAAAATTTAATCAAAAAAAGTAAACGCACAACATGACCCTTAAAAGAAAAGCAATACAAGCCAGTTACTCGATTAGTGAATTATCTAAAGAATTTGATATCACTACCCGTAGTATTCGATTTTATGAAGATCAAGGATTATTGGCACCTACACGTAAGGGACAAACACGTATTTATAGTCAGCGTGACAAAGTGAGACTAAAGCTAATTTTACGCGGAAAGCGCTTAGGCTTTTCATTAGGTGAAACTGGTAGGTTATTTGAACTTTATGATGCTGACAAATCTAGTGCAAAGCAATTAACTATTATGATGGAACTAATTGCAGATAAAAAAATAGATTTAAAACAAAAACTTGATGATATTAACGCCCTTTTGGTTGAATTGAATGATATAGAAAACAATTGCCAAAAAATATTAACGACACTCACAACGTAAAACTACATAGGAATAAAATATGATTTCTTCATTTAGCTCATTGAATTTTAATTTAGGCGAAACCGTGGATATGATCCGCGAGACTGTTAATGCTTTCGCCCGCGATGAAATAGCGCCACGTGCAGAACAAATTGATATTGATAATGAATTCCCTAACGACTTATGGCGCAAGTTTGGCGATATGGGTTTATTAGGTATGACTGTTGATGAGCAATACGGTGGTTCAGGTTTAGGTTACATGGAACACATCGTTGCAATGCAAGAAATCAGTAGAGCCTCTGCTTCTGTTGGTTTAAGTTATGGTGCATGTTCAAACTTATGTATAAACCAATTAAGTAAAAACGCAACGCATGAGCAAAAATTAAAGTATTTACCAAAATTATGTTCTGGTGAACATATTGGTGCTTTAGCGATGAGTGAACCAAATGCTGGTTCTGACGTAGTAAGCATGAAATTACGTGCTGATAAAAAAGGTGATAAATACATTCTTAATGGTAACAAAATGTGGATCACCAATGGTCCAGATGCCAATGTATATGTTATCTATGCTAAAACAGATACAAGTGCAGGTTCTAAAGGTATTACTGCATTTATCGTTGAAAGAGACTTCCCAGGGTTTTCTCGTCATCAGAAATTAGACAAGCTTGGTATGCGTGGCTCAAACACTTGTGAATTAGTGTTTGAAGACTGTGAAGTACCTGCTGAAAACATTCTAGGTCAAGAAGGTAAAGGCGTTCGTGTATTAATGTCTGGTCTTGATTACGAAAGACTCGTTTTATCTGGTGGTCCATTAGGTATTATGGACGCGTGTATGGATCTTGTAGTTCCATATATCCATGACAGAAAACAGTTTGGTCAATCTATTGGTGAGTTCCAATTGGTTCAAGGAAAAATAGCCGATATGTATACGCAAATGAATGCGGCTAAATCATACGCCTATACTGTTGCACAAGCATGTGATCGTGGTGAAACAACACGTAAAGATGCTGCAGCTGTTATTCTTTATTCAGCTGAACTGGCAACTAAAATGGCATTAGATGCTATTCAATTAGTTGGTGGTAATGGTTATATCAACGAATTCCCAGCTGGTCGCTTATTACGTGACGCTAAATTATATGAAATTGGTGCGGGTACTTCAGAAATCCGTCGTATGCTAATTGGTCGTGAATTATTCAACGACTCTAAGTAGTAATTTATCTAGTTGCTGTACAGCCTAATTAATTCGTCAAAAGTACTCATTGATAATTATCAACTCCGTGCTTTTACTTTTAATTAAACTGTACAGCTTTAAGCTGAATCACCACTAATAATTAATTTCATTGAGTGATAAACCATTTATTTGAACACCAGTAAAAGCTTGGTTTACAGAAAATTAGTTCTAAGACAAGGCAAAAAAGCGGAGTTGGCGTTAGTCAATGAGCATTTTTCAACGCAGTGTTAGAACTCAATAGCAAAAAAACAAGTTCTTACTAACTAATTAAAAGGCTCTCCCCCGTGGCAAAAATAGTAAGTAAAATAAATACTC
>CAXIBS010000082.1:0-9823 GCA_964022585.1 uncultured Colwellia sp. | reverse complement strand
AATTTTACATAACGGGCATTAAATCACCGATAGCCTTCTATGCAGGGTTATCAATATCGATAAATGTAGCGTCTACTGGCAGATGTTGATTAAAGTAATCTGCCAATGCTTTTGCACCGTAACGCTCGGTAGCATGATGGCCAGCACAATAAAAGTGAACGTCCATTTCGCGGGCAATATGCGTTGTTTGCTCCGACACTTCGCCGCTGATAAAAGCATCAATACCCTGCTCTGCCGCTAATTCAATAAAATTTTGCCCACCACCGCTACACCAAGCAACCGTTTTTATGATTTTGTTTGATGGAGGGGCAATATGAAGGCAAGTACGATTAAGCTGCGTATTAATACGTTGCTCCAAGGCTTGAGGCGTGATTGCTTGTGCAAAATCACCACGTACGGATACACTCAAATCGTTACCAGCTTCAAGTGGTTTAACATTGTCGATACCAAACAATTTAGCTAATTGCGCGTTATTACCCAACGTTGGATGGATATCCAGCGGCAAATGATAAGCAAATAAATTAATGTTATTATCCATTAACGCCTTAATTCGCTTATGTTTCATGCCACGAATAACATAAGATTCATTTTTCCAAAAATAGCCATGGTGTACAACTAATGCATCAGCTTTTTCTTTAATGGCTATATCGATTAGTGCTTGTGATGCAGTAACTCCGGTGACTACTTTTGTAATTTCTTCACTTCCCTGAACTTGCAAACCATTCGGTGCATAATCTTTTATTTGTTCAGGTTTTAATATCTGATTTAAATATTGTTCAAACTCATTCAGTTTCATATTTTAGCAACTTATATTATTTTTGATGTATAGAACTATTTTTATGAGGATTAACTTTCATTGATGGCACTTTAACTGGGCTAAAACCTGTTCTAATTTGCCACTTTGGTTTAATGGGAGTTAATGGAAGTACTCTTTTTTTAGCAATAATGACATAGACCGAACCAAAGCTATTAAATTAATTACTAGCAAATTTTCGCCAACTTTTTGCGATAAAATGGTTACTCATTTTTCCAGCCAAATTGCTATGAATATAGCGTTCATCACTAAGAATCTCAAAGCCCATTAAATGTAGCCAATCTTTTACTCGCATGGGAGAGAAAAAATGCTCATTCCATGGTTGTTTAGCTCTTCTATAAGGGATAAACCGGTTAAAACCTGCTAAGGATAATGGATTAAATCCCGTGATAATAAGATAACCATTGGCAATAAGTACTCTATTAGCTTCGCGAATAACATGATGTGGGTCTAATGAAAACTCTAGTGCGTGACTGAGTAAACAAACATCAACGCTATGCTCTTGTATAGGTAAGTCATCTAATTCACCAACAATACTGGCATGCCCTTGTCCGATTGTACTGGTTGTGCAGCAGCTCACTTGGTTTTTAATAGGACAATTTAAAGTAGATATCTCTTGACTTAAAGCGCCTATTTTTAACAAATGATAACCAAAAAACTTTTCCCACCACGGTGCCAAAGCACTATCAATAGCAGATAAAACAAGATCACCATTTGGCAATTCTTGCCAAGATTTCGGGTAGTGAGGTTGTCGAAATGCAAGTGCGGGTTTCATAAGCTATGTTATTCAAAACTAAAAGAAGTATAATTAATTATATACTGAGTATGAGCAAGTTGGAAATTTCAGGGGAGCGCAATGAAATCAAAAATACCATCAGCAGAAACTAAATCAACAAACATTCAGGCAATTAACGCTTTTAATGATAATTATATTTGGGCTATTACCAATAAACATCAAGTCACTTTAGTTGATCCCGGTGATGCTAATGTTTGCATTAAATTTATAGAAGCGAATAAATTAATACTCAATGCCATATTAACAACCCATCATCATGCTGATCACACTGGTGGTATTGAGGCACTGGTAGATTATTGTCAGCAAAAACAATGGCCATTAACAGTCTACGGACCAGCAAATGAAAGTATTCCACATTGTGATGTTAAGCTTAAAGAAAATGATACCGTTTCTTTGAGTGTATTTGATATTAGCTTTAACATTATTGACTTACCAGGTCATACCGCAGGACATATCGCTTACTTCGCAGATAATGGTACATATCCCATTGTTTTTTGTGGCGATACACTATTTTCCGCAGGATGTGGTCGTATCTTTGAGGGCACGCCAAAGCAAATGCTAGATTCGTTAACCAAGTTAATCAATTTACCAGAGCAAACACTTGTATATTGTACTCACGAATATACACAAGCTAACCTTGCTTTTGCCCTTACAGTCGATCCAAACAATGAAGCTTTGATTAACTACAACACGAAAGTTAACGAATTACGCAATAACCAACGAGTAACCATTCCAAGCACTATTCAACTGGAAAAACAAATTAATCCTTTTTTACGCTGTCATGAACATAACATACAACATAGTGCGCAAAAATTTGCGCCTGAGACATCTGCTTCAACCCTAGATACTTTTACTACTATTAGGCGCTGGAAAGACCAATTTTAACGTGGTAGTCTTACTGCTCGCAGCTTTAGCGAGCAGTTATCAAAGCAAGCTCTATATTATTATTGGTTATTCATGAAATACTTTTTATTCCCCGCGTTAATTCTTTTGGGTGGCTGTCAAAGCACTTTACTATCTCAACAAAAGACTAACGAAATTTATCTACCTCCTGAGCAAATTGCCAGTACAGCCGAAATTAATCAGGCATTACTTGCAGATGAAAGCATTGATGTAATTCATCCTGTTGACGATGTAACATTTTCTCTCAAAGACGAATCGGCACAAAATAGTAATGATATGTGGCAGCGTATTCGTAGCCAACTAACATTTGACATCCCTCAAAATAATCGTGTGATTTTACAGCGTAATTGGTACGCAAAAAATCCTAGCTACCTTACGCGAGTCGCTAAACGTGCAGAGCCTTTTCTGTATTACATTGTTGAGGAATTAGAAAAAAATAATGTACCTGTAGAGTTAGCATTATTACCCGTAGTAGAAAGTGCTTTTGACCCCTTCGCCTATTCCCATGGCAGAGCGTCAGGAATGTGGCAATTTATTCCTGGCACTGGAACCCGTTTCAATATGAAACAGAACTGGTGGTACGATGGACGCCGCGATGTGGTTGCATCAACTGCTGGTGCGATAAAATACATGAAGTATTTGCATAAATTCTTTGATGGTGACTGGCTACTTGCTTTAGCCGCATATAATTCAGGCGAAGGTCGAGTTCAAAGAGCGGTAAGAAAAAATAAACGTTTAGGAAGGAATACTGATTTTTGGTCACTTAGTTTACCTAAAGAGACACGGGCTTACGTACCAAAATTACTTGCTCTTGCTGATATAGTTAAACGTCCTGAACACTTTAATCTAAAGCTTCATGAGATTGCCAATAAAGAAGTGTTAATGCAGGTTGATATTAAGTCACAACTTGATTTGGCAAAAGCGGCAAGTTTAGCCGACTTATCACTAACTGAGTTACAACGATTAAACCCTGGCTTTAATCGTTGGTCAACGGATCCTAACGGTCCTCATAGATTATTACTGCCTAAACATAAAGTTGAGCACTTTAAACAAGGCTTAGCTAAATTGAACAAAGATGAGCGTTTGGCTTGGCAGCGATATAAAATTAAAAGCGGTGATAACTTAGGCCTTATCGCGAAAAATTTTCATACTAGTATTGAATTAATTCGCAAAATAAACGGTATTAAAGGAAATCAAATTCGTGCCGGTAAACACTTGTTGATACCCGTTGCATCTAAATCATTAGATAGTTATATCCTGTCTCAAGATCAGCGTATTGCCAAAAAACAGGCTAGAACACAACAAGGTATAAAAATAACACACCATGTTGTCTCTGGAGATAACCTTTGGGATATTGGTCAACGGTATAAGGTAAGTAGTAATAAAATAGCTAAATGGAACGGTTTTGCTCCACGAGACCCGCTAAAATTGGGACAAAAATTAGTTATTTGGCAAAAAGCGACTTCTTCTAATAAGGCAAGTCAACAGAGTGTTGAACAAGCTATTATGCGTAATATTACCTATAAAGTACGTCCTGGTGACTCTTTTGCTAGAATTGCTGATAAATTCAATGTACGTATCAGTGATATTGAACGATGGAATAGGTTAAGTCGAAGTAAATATTTACAACCAGGACAAAGATTAAAGCTTTCTGTTGATGTGACGAATAACATATAAACTCATAAATAATAAGATTCTGATATTCACCACACATCAACAATTAATGACTAGCAAAAGACCATAAATCATTTATGGTCTTACAGTCTTTGACTATCAAAATCGATAAAAAAATCTTGTTTCACCGTTTGGCTTCCTTGCTTTATCTCTATTGTAAACCACTGACGCCAAGTCATTGTTTCTTCACTGCAGTTAACAAGAAGTGTTTCTGCACGAGTAGAGTTACTACTGTCTTCTAATGCTTGGAAAAATACGGGGATTTTTCCCATAAACATCGACTTACCTTCAAGGTAGCTATTTACACTTACTAATTGAGAGTCTGTTACAAGCGGCTCCAGTATTAATTGAATTTGAAAAGGTAATTCGGTTACTACTTTACCACCATTAATTTGGCCTGAAAAACTGAGAGTAAACGTGCCTACATCTGTAATAACCTCACAACGACTTTGACTTTCAATACAAGTAAAAGGGACCTGAGAAACAGTATCTTTATGTTGGCTTGCTTGCTGTGCTGTCTTACAGGCTAATAGGTTGAATATAAATAATATAACGACGACAATTTTAATCATTGACAATTTTCTAAGTTCAAGCAATTGTTATTATCGCTCGACTCCCTTAAAATAGTGAATCTGAATTGAATGTACTCAAGCTAATTCAATATGAGTTTGTTTAAATATAACGCAACATATTGAACTAGCTTGGGCATATATTAACAAGTAAGTGATGACTGTGCCTAGCCAAAAGATGCAAAATAAAAACAAGAGTAACTTTGTAGAATGTGATGATTGTTCTATGAATTCTATTTGCCAGCCTTTAAAAACAATAAGTCAGCCAATCGATTTATCTGAAAGTTATCTGCAACGAAGAATTCCAACTAAGCCTAGCAGTGTGCTTTTCGAACAAAATACTCCTCTAACAAACATTTATGCCGTTAGCTCTGGTATGTTCAAGCTATGCCAAGACACTGATGATGAAACTGAAAATATTATTGGGTTACGTTTTCCTGGCGAATTAATTGGAGAAGATGCTCTCTTTTTAAAGAATTATAATTATACTGCCATTGCAATGGGTAATAGTTCAGTCTGTAAAGTGTCTGTTGAACAAGTAAACTCTTGTGGCGAAATTATTCCTGAAGTTCAACAAAATTTAATTGAACTATTAAGTAGGCAAAGTTATGTTCGTCAACGTAACTTTCAAGCATATATCGGAAAAAAATCCGCTGACAGTTTATTAGCAGCATTTTTATTAAATATTATCGAAAGAAACGCTAGTTATACCGGAAGTGACGACAGTATTGAGTTACCTATCAACCGTAATGACATCGCTAATTTCCTTGGGTTACGTCGAGAAACCCTGAGTAGAGTTTTTTCTAAATTTCAAAAAGAGCAACTGATTCAAGTAGAAGGAAAGAAAATCACACTTCTTGCACAAGAAAAACTTATGATTCTTGCCGACTTTTAATGTTTATTTATTAATAAACTTCTTACTAATTTATCCCCAATTAAAATCAAATAAACTTTCTATTATATTTCTATAGCCACACTGCGAATGTGGCTAAATAGGTTTAAATTTGATCTGTATCAAATTTAAATAGATGTGGTAGTTGATTTATATCATAGTCAAAGGGTAAAATTACCTTGTATATGACATATTTAGCTCGATTTTGTGACATATATCATCGCTTTTAAGCGAACACACAGAAATAGTTTAAATATTGTACATTTTGACGAAGTTACTGTTAAAAATGTCTTTATAATTATTTTAATTAATAATAACACTGCGGAATCCATAACATGACTCAAAGTAATACGTCAGCAGTAGACTACAACTTCGATGTTGTACGTCAGTTTACTGTAATGACTGTAATCTGGGGGATCGTTGGTACACTCGTAGGTGTACTTATCGCGGCTCAATTAATCTGGCCTGCGTTAAACTTTGATACACCTTGGTTAACCTACTCTCGTCTTCGACCACTACATACCAATGCGGTAATCTTCGCCTTTGGTACAAGTGCTTTATTTGCCACTTCATACTATGTTGTACAGCGTACCTGTCAAGCCCGTTTATTCGGTGGTAAATTAGCAGCCTTCACCTTTTGGGGATGGCAAGCAGTAATTGTAGCTGCTGCAATCACTTTACCTTTAGGTTATACATCATCTAAAGAGTATGCTGAATTAGAATGGCCAATTGATCTATTAATCACGGTTGTTTGGGTCTGTTATGCAATAGTGTTCTTTGGCACTATAATTAAGCGTAAAACTTCGCATATATATGTTGCTAACTGGTTCTTTGGTGGCTTTATCATCACTGTAGCTATGTTACATATCATTAACTCTATGGTTGTTCCTGTTTCAGCAATGAAATCATACTCAATGTACTCAGGTGCTGTTGATGCAATGGTTCAATGGTGGTACGGACATAATGCCGTTGGTTTCTTATTAACAGCTGGTTTCTTAGGTATGATGTATTACTTTGTTCCTAAGCAAGCAGAACGTCCTGTTTACTCTTACCGTTTATCAATTGTTCATTTCTGGGCACTTGTTTCTTTATATATTTGGGCTGGTCCTCACCACTTACATTACACAGCACTACCTGATTGGGCTCAATCAGTTGGTATGGTAATGTCTATCGTTTTATTCCTTCCTTCTTGGGGTGGTATGATTAACGGTATCATGACGCTTTCTGGTGCATGGCATAAACTTCGCAATGACCCAATTTTACGTTTCCTAATTGTTTCTCTATCTTTCTACGGTATGTCTACTTTTGAAGGACCTATGATGGCAATTAAATCAGTAAATGCTTTATCTCATTACACTGATTGGACTGTTGGTCATGTACACTCTGGTGCTCTAGGTTGGGTTGCTATGGTTTCAATTGGTGCTATGTACCACTTAATCCCAGTATTATTTAACCAAGGTCGCATGTACAGCATTCGCCTAATTAACATTCACTTCTGGATTCATACAACAGGTATTGTTCTTTACATTGTTGCAATGTGGATTTCAGGTGTAATGCAAGGTTTAATGTGGCGTGCTGTAAATACAGACGGTACATTAACTTATAGCTTTGTAGAGAGTTTAACTGCTTCATACCCATTCTATTTCATTCGTTTCTTAGGTGGTGTATTAGTTGTATCAGGCTTTGTATTAATGGCTTACAACATGTTTAAAACAATTGGTGCTAAAGACGGAAGTCTGAAAGCAGCTGAAGAAGCCTAAGGAGATCGACATGAAAAATACACATGAAAAAGTCGAAAAGAATATAGGCTTATTTATCATCTTTACTATCATTGCCATTAGTATTGGTGGCTTAGTAGAAATTACGCCATTGTTTTTCCAAAAAGAAACAACAACACCTGTTGATAACTTAAAGCCTTATACAGCACTACAAATGGAAGGTCGTGACATCTACATCCGTGAAGGTTGTAACAACTGTCATAGCCAAATGATTCGTCCATTTAGAGCTGAAACTGAGCGTTACGGTCATTACAGTGTTGCTGGTGAAAGTGTGTGGGAACATCCATTCTTATGGGGTTCTAAGCGTACTGGTCCTGATCTAGCTCGTGTAGGTGGACGTTATAGTGATGATTGGCATATTGCCCATTTAACTGATCCTCGTTCTGTTGTTCCTGAGTCAAATATGCCTGCTTATAGCTGGTTAAACACCAATACATTGGATGGTGAGTTAACTGGTAAAAAGTTTGAAACATTTAACTGGCTAACACGTAATCACAGTCATAAAGATGCTAATGGTAATGCCGTTCCTCTTTATTCTCAGTCTGAAATAGATGCTGCTGGTGATGCTGTTAAAGGTAAAACTGAAATGGATGCCTTGGTTGCATATTTGCAATCACTTGGGCATGCATTGAAGTAATTACCTAATGGATTACGGAACACTTAGAGGGTTAATTGCCCTCCTAATATTGGCGTTATTTGTCATTATTGTAGTTTGGTCATACTCCAAAAAACGGAAAGCTTCTTTTGATGAAGTAGCGAATTCTATTTTTGAAGAAGACGATTTAACAACAAAAGATAAGCAATGCCATCTTGATAAAGATAGCAAGCAGGAGAGAAAATAAGTATGTCTAGCTTCTGGAATATATGGGTATGGGTTCTTACCCTGGGTACTTTAGTAGGGTGTTTTTTACTACTACGCATGTGCTTAAAGAACTTTGCAGGTGTTGAAGAAGGTGAGTCGATGGGACACACTTTTGACGGCATAGAAGAATTAAACAACCCTTTACCTAAATGGTGGAGTACGTTTTTCTTACTTACCATCATTTGGGCATTTGGTTATATAGCACTATATGGTTTAGGTAACTGGACAGGTGTTTTAGGTTGGAAAAGTTCTAACCAAGGCATTTTAAATGTTGCTGAGTCTAAAGCTAAAACTGAAGAATATTTGAAAAAAGATTCTGGCGTTTTAGTACAATATGACCGTGAAGTAGAACAAGCTGACGCTAAATACGGACCAATTTTTGATGCTTATGCTGCGCGTAGTATTGAAGACTTGTCTACAGATGCAGAAGCATTGAAAGTAGGCCAACGTCTATTTATTCAAAACTGTTCACAATGTCATGGTTCAGATGCACGTGGTACAACTGGCTTCCCTAACCTAGCTGATAAAGATTGGTTATATGGTGGTTCACCTGACAAAATCAAAGAAAGTATCATGCATGGTCGTAAAGCGGTTGGTATGATGGCTTGGGGCGGCGCTCTTGGTGGAGAACAAGGCGTTAAAGAAGTTGCTGCTTATGCTATTAGCTTAAGTGGTCGCTCTGTAAACGCTGACCTAGCCAAAGCAGGTAAAGCTAAGTTTGGTATTTGTGCTGGTTGTCATGGTCCTGATGGACAAGGTAGTTTAGCACTAGGTTTACCTATGGGCGCTCCTGACTTATCAGATAACATTTGGTTATACGGTGGTTCACAACGTGCTGTTGAAGAATCTATTCGTAATGGCCGTGCTGGTGTAATGCCTCCTTGGAAAGATATTCTTGGTGAAGAAAAGGTACATGTAATTAGTGCATATATCTACTCTCTTTCTCAAGATTAAACCCAAGAAATTATTGTAAGTAATATTTATTTACAAATAAGAAAAGCAACCCTAGTTAACTACCTGTTAACTAGGGTTTTTTATTATTTATTTCTCATAAAGAAAACTAGCTCAATATTGTGATAAACGCTATAATATGCGCCAAATTTATACACTTTAAAACGTTTGAACTTTATGAAAACATCTTGGTATCGTGAGCCTTGGGCTTGGCTAGTTTTTATTCTTCCTTTTACCGCCGTTGCTGCTGGCATTGCAACCTATATCATAGCTAATACAGATCCTGATACATTAGTTGTTGGGGACTATTACAAAACAGGTAAAGCGATTAACTTACAAGTAGCTAAAGTTAAAGAAGCGCAAAAACTAGGGATGAAATTTGCTTTAAAATTAACGGATAATGAATTAGTTGTAAAACCTACCGGAATCGAAAAAACTTTTTCGGTGTTAAATATTAGCTTTGTTCATCCAACATTAGAAGAGAAGGACTTTGCCCTATCGTTAACTCCAGATGGAAATGGTTATTTCAGACATTCATTTGATAAGTGCGGGATCACAGGTGTTATAGAAATTAAAAATTTTGA
>CAXIBS010000081.1:0-9862 GCA_964022585.1 uncultured Colwellia sp. | reverse complement strand
CTATTTTCTAGATCAGCCACATCAACATTTGTGCCCGCGACAACTAAGGTTTGCAGACCATCTAATGCGGTTAAGGTAAAGCTACTATCTCCAACATTACCATTATTTGGATTACTTCCATCAGTTAAAGAAGACTCAAAAACTTCTTCTTCATCACCACCTAACCCACCGATATTATCAGGAATAGTTAAACTGACATTATCATCAGCTCCATCAATACGAATAGTTAAAGTTGAAGTGGAAGTATCGCCATCAAGATCTGTAATTGTATAGGTGAAAACATCAGTTAATGATTCACCTGTGGTCAACTCTTGTATCACTAGGGCATCATTAAATAGCTGATAAATATAGCTACCATCTTGATTAAGAGTAATCGTGCCATATTCTCCTGCTAACTCTATACCAACTTCAACTCCGTTAATGTTAGTAATAGGAAAGTCAGGAATATTAAGTCCTATATCATCATTATCAAAAACATTTCCAGCTATAGTGTTTGATTGACTGTCTTCAGCGATACTATTAAAGTCTTCAACTGCTTCAGGAACATCATCAATTAGCTTAGGAGGCTCTACCGGTGTAGGTGCTGGAGGTAGTACTATTACTGGTGGTGGAGGAGTTACTATAACCGGAGGAACTACGGGTACAACAACCGGTTCTGTTGGAGTAAACGTTGAGTTATCTGGTGTAGTTATGATTGTTGGTTGTGATATAGAAAAAGAGCCATGACTCTCGATTTTTTCATTGCCATCTTGCAGCGGCTCTGGTTCTTGGCGAACAAAAGTAGCGGAGCTTAGTTCTGAGTTAACATCTGTAGCACCACCTGTACGAGCTGCAATGCCGCCTGTATCACCCTCTCCATCTTGTAAATCTTCTTCACCTGCTGAAGGTGCTTCTTCATCGTCCTCATCAACCTCGTCTGAGTCGTCTTCATTTTCCTCTTCGATACCGTCAATATTAATATCTGTCATATCAAACTTGGCATCTAGCAACGCAGCATCAAACAGTAAACCGTCATTACCAGCAAGAAATATTTCTTCTAAATTATCTTGAAAGCCTATGATAATTTTTCCATCATCATCTAAACCTTCAACAAAATCACCTTCATAAATAGGATCATTAAGTTTGAGCTCTCTCAAACTACCATCAAGATTATTTGTTGCATTGAAATTGCCAATAATTTCTTTAACATAGCCAATAATTTTATTCATGGTAATCCTTTTATCTACTGTAGTGATATGGTGGTTTACTATTTCACATTACAGTGTTGAAATATTTTAAATTCGTAATTAACGTTCGCTAAACGTGTAGTAAGTAGCTCTTAAAATAGGCTTTAAAATGTAATCTAATACTGTCTTTTTTCCTGTAATAATATCAACACTAGTGGTCATACCAGGTATTATTTTTAAAGGATCTTTACTGTTGCCCAAAAAGCTTTGTTTTGTTTTTATATGTACGGTATAGAAAGTATTTTCTTGTCGATCAGTTTTAGTATCAGCACTTATTTTTACAACTTCTCCAGCCAAGCCGCCATAGATTGAAAAGTCATATGCCGTAAACTTGACGATAGCTTTTTGTCCCGGATAAATAAAAGCAATATCTGATGGTTTAAGTTTTACTTCTACCCACAGCACATCATCGCTTGGAACTAGTTCAATAAGATTATCACCCGGCTTTACCACACCACCAATAGTGTGTACAAAAATTGATTGAATAATTCCGTTACTCGGAGAGCGTACAAATGATCGTTGAGTTTCATCTGTTAATGCTTTATTGCTTGCAATTATTCGTTCTAACTCTGCTGTAACTTCATTAATCTCTTGCTTAAGTTTACTTTGCGATTGATATTCTAAAGCTGATAAATTATTTTGTGCTTCTTCAATTGCAGCTTCTAAACGTGGAATAGATATTTTTGCTGAGTAGTAACGCTCTTCAATAGTATTTTGTTCACGCTTTAACTTAATAAACTCGACTTTGGGCTTTACACCTTTTAATACAACAGGCTCTGTGATTCTTACTTCTTCTTTAATCAACTCTAATGCTGAACTAAAGTGTTTAATGTGTACTTTTACTTCATTAAGCTCATGCTTTCGTTGATTCAATTTTTGTTGTAAAACTTGTTGCTGCGTTTTAAATTGACTTATATTAGTTAGGAATAAACTTTTTTCACGTTCAAAAAGTGGTAATGATATTTTTGGTATATCGCTAGGTATAATAAAATCATCATGATTAGTTTGAGCGTTAAGTCGCAATAATTTTGCTTGCAACTCCATATTCTTAATTGTTTGCCCCTCAAATAATGAAGCTGTTTTTTGATTGGTTAATTTAAGTAAAACTTGCCCTGCTGTTACTACATCACCTTTATCAATGAGCACCTCATCAATAATGCCCCCCTCAAGGTTTTGTAAGATTTGGTTTTCGCCACTGGGTACAATTTTACCTGAGCCTCTTGCTATTTCATCAATTTCAGCAAAAGTAGACCAAATAATGAATAACAAAACAGTTATAAGCCAAAAGACTAAAACTCGACGAATACGTTTAGGTTGATGTTCAAGAACAGCTTCACTAAGACTATGCATATAAGCTAAGTCAGCATCACTAACAACACTGTTTTGCTGAGGTTCTTTTTTATCTAAAACTTTTTTGATATTAAGCATTATCACCTTCTTTAGCCGGAGCTTGTGAATGGTGTGGATTAGATAAATGGTTTAATACCTGCTCTTTTTTTCCACTGAGATAAACTTGTCCATCTTTAATCACAATCACTTTTTCAGCTAAAGTTAATAAATTTAGTTTGTGAGTTATTAATAGAGTTGTTTTACCTGATAAATTACTGCTGAGTTTAGTAATTAATTCAGATTCGCTAGATTGATCTAAGTTACTACTCGGTTCATCAAGAAGCATAATAGGAGGGTTTAGTAAAAAAGCTCTAGCAATACCAACACATTGCCGTTGACCACCAGATAAACCTAAACCGCGCTCTTCAATTGGCATTTGATAGCCTTTAGAGTGCCTGTGAGCAAATTCAGCTACCCCGCTCAATTGAGCAACTTCAAGTAGTTGTTGGTCTGTAACTTGGGCAGAGCGACCAAGAATATTATCTTTTAATGTTCCCTTAAATAATTGAATATCTTGAGCAACATACCCGGTATTTTGTCTTAATTGTGCAGGATCAAGTTGATTAATATCCAGATCATCGATAAAAATATTACCTTCATCTGGTTCGTATAATTTCAGTATTAGCTTTTCAATGGTACTCTTGCCAGAGCCAATACGACCGATTATGGCAACGTTTTCCCCTGCTTCTATGGTAAAAGATACATTTTTTAATGCCGGGGTATCGGCATCAGGGTATGTAAACGTAACGTCTTTAAACTCAATTTTTCCGGTAACTTTATCCAGCTTAATAAACTCTTTTTCTTGATTTCGCTCAGAGGGTTGTGACATCAAATTATCAAGTAATACAAAAGAAGCTTTAGCATCTTCATAATTACTAATTAACGTAGCTGCTTGTCCCATGGGCGCAACACAACGAGAAGATAAAATCATTGTAGCGATTAATCCCCCCATAGTTAGCGCTAGATCTTGAATTAAATACACCCCAATAATAATGACAAATACGGTATTTAGCTGCACTAAAAACGACGTTATTGTGGTTATTGAGGCTGTCATCTCACGAGTTTTTAACGCTTTATTTGCAATCTCGCCACAAGCTTCTTCCCAAAGCCACTGGGTATTACCCTCTTTAACTTGGGTTTTAATTGTCTCAATATTCTGTAATGTTTCTATTAAAATAGAGTTTTTTCTTGCTGCAGCCTCATGGCTACTCGCTATTTGCTCATATAATGCTTTACGCTTCATTAATGCAAAAATTAAAATTAATAACATTATTGTCAAAGGTACTAAAGCAATGACACCACCAATATAAAAAATAACGGCAATAAATAATATGGCAAAAGGCAAGTCAATCAGCGCAGTCATTGTTGAATTAGTTAGAAAAGAGCGAATTGAATCAAAGTCTTTCAAACTACTGGCAAATGAACCAACTGAACGAGGTACGTCAGACATTTTCAGTCCAAGGACTTTTTCAAAAAGAATTGAAGAAATGATGACATCACTTTTTTTAGCTGCTTTTTCAAGAAGGTTTGTACGAGTGAACTTGAGAAAAACATCTAATACATAAACAAGCAAAACACCAATAGCAAAAACATGAAGTGTTTCCATTGCATTATTAGGTATCACTCTGTCATAAACATTCATGGTAAATAACGGGGTAGCTAATACAAATAAATTAATAAGCAGAGATGCGGAAAAAACATCCTGATAGAGTGATTTTGAATAGCGTAAACTACTCCAAAACCAATGTTTTTTTTCAAGGTTTAGTGTGCGTACTTCTGCTTCATCATGAACATATTTTTTCTTCAGTAAAAAAGCAAAGCCTAAATATTGAGATAATAGTACATCTGTATCGACCCATTGCTCGTTAGTTTCGTCAGCAGATATTATTACTTTAGCTTGTTTTTTATCTTCAGAAAATGAGTCCAGAATACAGGTTTGCTGATCTTTTAATATTAAAACAACAGGTAACTGTAATGGTGATATTTGTTCTAAGGGGCGCTCAATCAGACTTGATGATAAACCTGCTCTACCTGCCGCACGTGAAAATAGCCCTTTCGCTTTATCTATTGAAAATAACGGTGTTACACCTGATGGATCAACGGGTAACCCTTCAGTAATATACTCTGCCGAAGTCGACTGATGATACGTTTTACAAAAAAGTAAAAGTATATTCAACAAACTATCTAACTCAACCGAAGGTATACTACTTTTTGTCATCTATACTACAACCTAAAAGGTGATGAGTGGCATTTGTACTACATGCATTTATTAATCCAAAATGTTATTTACTCAAATGAAATAACATTTCAGCTGAGTAAATAAACAAGACTTTATTTCTTTGTGTTAATCCAATTAGTAGAATAATCCATAAAATTTTCAGGTACTTCCTGAGGTAACGAATCTAACTCTTCTTCTACATTAGTATTATTTCTATCAAGCCCAACTTTTTTCAGATAGGTATCATCATCACCTAATACTGCAACTAGCATAGTTCCCATAGCGTCATGAATTCGATACTTTGCAAATAAATGATTATATTGTGCGGTAATGATTTCATTTTTAGCACCAATAAAGTCATTTTGCGCAGCAAGTAAATCAAGTAAAGTACGACGACCAAAATCATATTCTTCTTCATAATTTTCTAATGTAGAACGACTAAAATCGCGATATTTTTGGAGTAGTACTAATTGCTTATCTAACATAGTATAAGCTGACCAGCTTAACTCTAAACTCTCAACCACTTGACGACGTAATTCATCACGAATTTGGTATTCCTGATTAATAGCGCTCACTTGTTGTTGAACTTTGGCTCTATCTGCTCCGCCAGTATATAAATTCCAAGTTAAAGTGATACCCGCGCGTGTTTCATTTACTTTTCCTCCATAAAGATCGCCATAAGTATCACTGTTATCATTCAAGTTGTGGCTTAATTGAAAGTCTACCTGAGGGTAATAACTGTGCTTACGTTCTTTATGCAGTAAATGAGCAGCATTAACATTATGATTACTCGTTAAAATTGAAGGGTTATGTAGAATAGCTATATTTGCTGCTTGTTTAAGTGTTTCAGGCAACTCTGTATCAAATATAGGTGTAGATAATGATTCAACTTGCGGTAAATAACCTAATACACGTTGTAAATTAAAACGAGCATCCATTAAGTTATTTTCTTGCACAACATAATTACTTTGAGCTAATGCTAGTGAAGATTGTATTTTTTCTACTTCAGAAAGAGTCGTTTGACCGTTTTCATAAAGCACCTCAACCTTTTCAAATATTTTCTGGTTGTTTTCAATATTTTCTTTCGCTGTAACTAATAACTCTTGATTGAATAACACTTGGATATAAACATTAACCAAATTCAAAGCAACATCATTTGATTTTTCAATATAATTGTTAGCGGCTGCTAAAATACGTTGATGTTGAAAATCGACCTGATTTGTCGTACTAAACCCAGCGAATAAGTTCTGAGTAAAAATTAATGAATTTTCATAAAAGTTATAATCTTCAGTATTAAATGCTGTCACACGTGACTTAGTTCTAGCGCGACCAACAGTAGAAACAAGATCTAATTTAGGAAAATATGCTGAGTCTGCAATGTTTAGGTCTTGTACCGTAGCACGGTAGTTTTTTAATCTTTCCTGTACAACAGGGTGTGTTGAAAGTACTTGTTTAATACCTTCTTCTACCGTGAGTGCCTGCGCACTACAAGCAGAAAAACAAAAAATTAAAGACATACTTTTTAGCTTAAAAGCTTTTGAAAAATTCAATGTCACATATCCTATGTTTAGTTAATTACAATTAGACAATTATAATTTTTAAAAATGAGTTCGATTAACCTATCTTTTTCAAATAAGTAGGGGCTATTCATAACAATATAAATTAATCATAACCTACTAAAAATAAACTATTTTAATTCAATTTTATGTATCGAAAGGCAACATACTAATAAAGATATGTACGATAAACAATATTTTCACTAAAAATTTACAATAATATTCAATTTTATCTAGATTATGTCAATAAAAGAGGAGAAATTTGGCAAGTTGTCTGGTATGCACTAAAGAATAAAAGAACTAATCTGAGGCGATAATACACATTAAATATTTGACTATGATACTGAATTGAATCACTATTATGCTCAACACATATACAAGTTTTCAAATAGAACATTTATAAAAACTCTATATTATTTATGTTACAGGGATAAATAATGTAACGGTTATAAAATTGAGTACTTGTTAATAGTAGACATTAGAACTCTATCTGAACTACTTCTAATTACACCAACAATAATTATCAGTGATTTAGGTATTATTTTTTATTCAACGGAATAATTGACATTTTTATGCAAACATCTAAATTTTTTAAAGCATTACTTATCACTAGTTGTACTTTTATAACAACAATTAAATTCGCAAATGCTGAGCAAGATATTCAAAACACGATTGAGCAAAGAATTATTTCTGTTAAGCAGAAGCTATCAGAAGTAAATACCGACACACTAGAGCAAAGAAAACTAGATGGCGATAATGACTCAGTTTTAGATAAACATGATCAGTGCCCTAACTCACCCAAAGGTAATAAAGTAGATCAATATGGGTGTACCGATTACTCTAAAATGAAGCCAATAAAAGAAGAGGTTGTAACCATTTCATTATTAGTGAACTTTGAAAATGATCAATATAAAGTGCAAGAAGAATATTTTCCGAAAATTAAGCGTGTTGCTAATTTTCTTAAAAAATATCCAAAAACTTCATTAATTATTGAAGGCCACACGTCTAGTCAAGGTAGTTCAGCATATAACAAGAAGCTATCACAAAAACGCGCTAATGAAATTATGAGGATTCTAATTAATGGGTTTGCCATTAATGCTACTCGCCTTTCTGCAATTGGTTATGGTGAAGAGCAATTACTTGATTTAGCAGATGTATTTGAAGCTCATAAAATAAATAGGCGTATAGAAGGTAAAATTTCAGTCACAAAATAAAACTATGCATAGAGAGTTGAAATAAGCTTTCTATGCTTTTATAGTACTTTTTATATACGTTGCTTTATAAAAAGTACTATAAAAGCATTTATCTATTCCATAAAAGCATATAAGTTATAACAAAATATCACTTCTTTTTTTGCTATAAGAGACTATCTTAGTAGATATACTCAAAAGAGTTCAAAATAGCCCATAGGATTTCAGCATGTCTAATATATTTGAAGATAATTCAACCTCCATTGGTAACACACCTTTGGTAAAACTAAACCGTGTTATTGCTAGCGAAAATAGTGATGGCACTCCTACAGCAACAGTGTATGCCAAAATTGAAGCAAGAAATCCAAGCTCAAGTGTTAAGTGTCGTATCGGCGCTAACATGGTTTGGGATGCTGAAGAAAAAGGCCTTTTATCTCCTGGTAAAGAAATTGTTGAACCAACAAGTGGAAATACCGGTATTGCACTTGCTTTTGTTGCTGCAGCTCGTGGATATGGTATTACATTAACTATGCCTAGCACTATGAGCTTAGAGCGTCGTAAGTTACTTTCTGCACTTGGTGCAAAAGTTGAATTAACTGATGGTGCTAAAGGCATGAACGGTGCTATTGCACGTGCACAAGAAATTAAAGATTCAAACCCTGAAAAATATGTACTTTTAGGACAATTTGAAAACCCAGCAAACCCGGCTATTCATGAAAAAACTACCGGTCCTGAAATCTGGAAAGATACCGATGGTAAAGTTGATATTTTCGTTGCTGGCGTTGGTACAGGCGGAACCATTACAGGCACAAGCCGTTATATAAAACTAACACAAGGCAAAGCTATACAAAGTATTGCTGTTGAGCCAACTGACTCACCAGTTATTAGCCAAAAACTAGCAGGTAAAGAGTTACAGCCTGGACCACATAAAATCCAAGGTATTGGTGCTGGTTTCATTCCTGGTAACCTTGATTTAAGTGTAATTGATGGCGTAGAGCAAGTATCAAATGATGACTCTATGGCTATGTCTCACCGTTTAATGAAAGAAGAAGGTATTCTTGCGGGCATTTCATCTGGTGCAGCAGTTGTTGCAGCTAAGCGTCTTGCTGAGCTTCCTGAGAATTCAGGCAAAATAATTGTAGCTATTTTACCTAGCGCTGCAGAGCGTTACTTATCTAGTGCTTTATTTAGCGATAGCTTCTCAGATAAAGAATTAATTCAATAAATTAATTCTTTATCAAGTTAATTTGAAAAAGGTGCTAAGGCACCTTTTTTATTGCCTGCTATTTAGATAGAAAAGAAAGTGTTGTTATTTCTCTATTTAAGTTATGCTTAAAAAACTTATACAAAATTATATCCTTGTTATGACTAAAGTTAACATCCTAGTTTTATTTACTCTTTTCTTCCTTTCTGCTTGTGGCAGCGACGAAGAAATTACCAAAATCAATAACCCTGAATTAGTTGCAATTGCTTTCTTTGATGCCTTGTATAATGAAAAAGATGTAAAAAAAGCAGCTTCAGTATGTGATGAAAAATTGGCTCGCTTACTATTACATTACAAATCGTCACAAGCTGTTAGTCGCCACCTTTTTAATATGTCTTATGATAAAGTTAAGATAAAGCCTGATGATAGTGGCGTAAAAATCAGAAAGCAGTTTAAAAACAAAGCAACAATAACCTTATATTTTGATGGATATTACCAAGATAGTCACCTTAAAGACGTAAAACGGATTTCACTGATACAAACTAATAACGGACAGTGGATAATTAATAAAATTTTAAAAGATCCCTTCTAGCTGAGTCATATGATTTCGAAATTCACTAACCTAATAATTTTACTAATTACAACCAGTATTTTATTACCACTCTCTAGTCATGCTTCAAAAAAAGAACCGTTGCCATTAGACGATTACTTCACGCAAACATGGAACACTCGTGATGGATTACCCCATAACGGCATTAATGCGTTAACTCAAACCAGCGATGGTTATTTGTGGGTAGCAACATGGGAAGGTTTTGCTCGTTTTAATGGGAGAGACTTTAAGTTATTCACTCGTGGTTCAAAAGCTGGGTTACCTGATTCAGCAGTAAAAAATTTAACTCCTACCGCTAACGGCGAGCTACTTGTTGCAGGTGCTAGAGGCGGTGTATCCATCCGTAAAAATCGCGAATGGCAACCTCAATTTAGTGCATCCACAATGGTCAATCATGCAATTTTTGATGATAAGAAAAATATATGGCTAGCGCTTGAAGGCAAAGGGTTAGTGTATAGAGATATTACCG
>CAXIBS010000080.1:0-9882 GCA_964022585.1 uncultured Colwellia sp. | reverse complement strand
GCCATTAAAAGCTACAGAGCCTTTTTATCAGATATCACACAAGCTGAAGTACAACATGATATTGATGAAACCATCTTAGATAAAACCATACCTGATACGCAGAAAGCCGTCATGGTAAATACCCGTGTTGGGCAAGGGCAATTTAGAGAAGATTTGATTAACCATTGGCAGGGCTGTGCGGTTACTAAATTTCAAAACTACTCGTTTTTAATCGCATCACATATAAAGCCATGGTCTAAATCAGATAACGAAGAGCGCCTAGACCCATTCAATGGCTTACTGCTCCTGGCCAACATCGATAAAGCGTTTGATTTAGGTTATATCAGTTTCGATGATCGGGGACGAATATTGATATCCGATCACCTAGAAGAATACCAAGCATTAGGGATACACGTAGACATGAACGTGTTGCTCGCTAAGCAACATCAAGATTACTTGGCATATCACCGTGAATTTCATTATAAAAACTAAGTTGGTGTAGGCGAAATTATTGGTGATATTTGCCGAGCTGAAAGCTATCAGGTTAAAGAATTTGAAAATAAAACCATTAATGAATTATCTACTGAAGGTAACTATTCATCGTTTGAAAGTTTAGATGACGATAATGCAGAATATTTGGTACCAGTTAAATGGCATGATACAAAATCAATTAATTCGGCTTTTAGTGAAACAGGTTTGTTTGGTAACCAAAATTCAGTGTGTAAGCCAACAACACCTAAGTGGTCTCATACAGTTGAGAGACTAAAGACAGAATTAAAATATTAAAATTAATGTCGTGACGCTACGTGAAATTTACGAGGGAATATACGAAAAGATAAATTCCATGCACGTAGCATTACGAAAAATAGGATCTAGTTGTTAACTTGCAAACGGTAAGATGTTAGTAGGCTAAACCATCAAATACTTAAACTAATTCAATAACATGATTTCCCAGTGAAGACTGGATCCGATCCAGTTCTTAATTTGGATTAACAGAATAATGACAGGGACAACCGCCCTTATATTTAACAAGCTCACTATGTCCGATACTCTTCAGTATTGGACATAGTGGGTATGGTAGTTTAAACTAGTTTCATTCGCCATTATCTACTAAGTATTCAACTAAAATGTTATTAAATAAACCTGTGCCTTTATATCCACCATATATTGATTTATGTGAGTTTGACTTTGATGACTATCCAGAGTTAGACAAAATTTTTTCATCCAATGAAACCTGGTGGCTTGAGCAATTTAATTGGGGGAAAATTTTCCTAACTTATATAGGAAAAAATAAATCTGCACATACTTACGACAGATTTAGAAATGATGTTGAGCGCTTTCTACTATGGGCATTTATTGAAAAGAAAAAGCCCATAGACCAATTACGTAAATCAGACTTTCTAGAGTACGCTGACTTTTGTTGGCAGCCACCAGTGACTTGGATTGGCACATCAAACCAAGAGCGTTTTAAAATAACTAATGGCTATTCATCAGCAAATGAATTCTGGTTTCCATTTAAAATTCAAGCACCTAAAAACCAAAAATCCCAATACGTAATTGATAAGAAAAAATATAGACCATCGCAACAAACGCTTACTTCAATGTTCACGGCAATTATAGCTTTCTATAACTATTTAATGGCTGAAGATTTTTGTATTGGTAACCCTGCGCAAATAGCAAAAAAAGACTGCCGACATTTCATTATTGATTCACAAGTAAAAGAAATTAAGCGTTTAACTACGTCTCAATGGCAATATGTTTTAGATACCGCTGTTGATATGGCTGATGAAAACCCTATGTTTGAGCGTAACTTATTTATTATTGCAGCCTTAAAAACTCTGTTTTTAAGAATTTCTGAGCTATCTGAACGGCCTAATTGGTTACCCACAATGGGACATTTTTGGCAAGATGATGATGAAAACTGGTGGCTTAAAGTTTTTGGTAAAAGCCGTAAATTGCGCGATATTACAGTCCCTCTTGATTTTCTACCTTTTTTAGAGCGCTATCGTGCCTCTCGTGGTTTGTTAGGTTTACCATCAAGCAATGAAAACTCTATTCTTGTTGAAAAAATACGCGGTCAAGGTGGCATGACATCAAGGCACTTACGACGTATAGTGCAAAGTGTTTTTGATCAAGCATATGAAAATATGCGTGTGTCTAAAGGTGAAAAAAAGGCACTAAAATTAAAAGAAGCTTCTTCACATTGGCTAAGGCACACCGGTGCAAGCATGGAAATTGAACGTGGGCGCCCTCTTAAAGATATTTCTGAAGACCTTGGTCATGCAAGTATGGCAACCACTGACACTGTTTATGTTCAAAGTGAAAATAAGAAACGTGCTGAAAGTGGTAAACGCAGAAAAGTAGATTAGTTACTTTAATATGATTTTTTAAAGCTTCATAAAATATATTTTGGCTATTAACCTAACTGTATGTTTTAATTTGGAATTGTAAGCATGTTTAACCTAAAATCTGAAATTACACCGCCTAAGAATATTCACTTTGAATACTCAGAATATGGCCCTGTTTATGTTTATGAAAACAGTGATTATATATGGCTAACTTTTAGTAATGATCAAAGTACCAACATAAGCACTCAAGGTGTAATGAGTAAAGCTTACCCAGCTAAAATATGTACACCGGTAAAGCAAAGTATGTTCTTATTTTTGCTTACACCCATTCATAATGCGCGTATTTTAAATATGGGATTAGGTGCTGCTGGGGTTGAACGCACGCTGAAACACCTTGAGCATAATGTACTTTCAATGGATTCAATATGTCAGCTTGATACTGTAGAAATAAATGCCAGTATAATTAATTTAGCCAAAAGATACTTTAATCTTGCAAGTAATCATACTATTTATCAACAATGTGCAGAGAGCTTTATTAAGCACTGTACTAGTTATTATGATGTGATCAATATTGATATTTTCAATGGTGAGCATCACCCTGTATTTATTAATAGCCATGTATTTTGGCAAAATATTTGTCATTGTTTAGATAAAAGTGGCAATGTTTTGATTAACCTTAACCCTAAAACGGATTCTGATTTACAATCACTTTTAATGCTATTACGTAACTATTTTACTTGTATTGCTTTAATTGAATTTAATGAATATAAAAATATTGTTGTTATTCTTAGTCATTTATCATTAAAGCACATAACAGTTGAAGTTATACATACTTCTAATTTAATGCAATCTATTGCGCCCAATCTACATAATGATATAAAGGAAATTTATCATATAGAATAATAGTTGTATGGCTTATGTTTTTTATGAAGAATATTTATTATGTATCAACATAACTATACAATACGATCGTTTTTCATTATCAAATAAGTTCCCTTTTGAAATCTAAATTAAAACTCAGCAATCGCTTACAGCAAATTGAAAAAATGGCGATATCACAACATTATCAGCATATTTGGGATTGTTGCTGTGATCATGGTTTACTTGGCTGTTCTTTATTATCTATAAATGCTGCCAACCACATCCATTTTGTTGATATTGTTCCAGAATTAATGAGTGAGTTAGAGAATAAACTTTGCCATTTTTATAGTAACTTACCTTGGCAAACTTATTGTATTGATGTTAAAAACCTACCTTTAGCTGAATATGAAGGTAAACAACTCGTTATTATTGCTGGCATTGGTGGAGACTTGATGATTAGATTTATTGAAGCTATTCATCAACAGCATAAAACTCTAAATATTGATTTTTTGTTGTGCCCTGTTCATCATCAATATTCATTACGTCAAAAATTAATAGAATTAAATTTCAGCTTAATAGATGAAATGTTAGTTGAAGATAATCGACGTTTTTATGAAATACTACTTGTTTCATTATCAAGTGAAAACGAGCGTAAAGTACATCCCGTTGGCGATGATATTTGGCAATCAATATCAGAGCAACAATATAAAGTAACCAAAAAATATTTAAATAAAACGCTGAAACATTACCAGCGTATTCAGCAAGGGTTTCAATTAAGTAGCCATAAAAGTAATGCCGATAGTGTTCAACATATAATCGATGCCTATCAAACCATAGACTTATGATTCTTATAGTTTTTTTACTATGCGGTGAAAATTTCCGTATCGTAAACTAGATGTCTTCAGTTGTTGAATAGCTAATAACTTTATTGGCAATTGTATAAGAAAAACCTTTAGCAATTAAATGGCGTAATGCTTTTTGTTTTAACTTAATTTCTTCTATTGGCTCTTCACCAAATTTTCTTATTTTTAGGGTTAATGCTTTATTAAAGTAATCTTCATCTGTTGTTTCGATGGCACTAATACACTCATCAATTACTTGAGATGAAAAACCTTTTACGTATAATTTTTCTTTTATTTTATTTGAGCCTATATTTTTTTCTACTAAACCATCGGTTATACGTTGTGCATAACGAAGATCGTTAACGATACCTCGCTCTATAAGATAATCTAGTGCTGCTTCATTAAATTGTGTATTTTCTCTAAATAATAAGTCAGCTTTTTGTCGCAACTTTTTAGCTGAATAATCTCCATAACGTTCAATCATCCATAGCATATAACCTTTAACGCGATCATACGAAATATCCTGAGATGCTATATTTTGTTTTTTGTTATACATGATATTATTAAACCTTATTAATTACTGATTAACATTGTATTTTAGGAATATCTCGCCATTGGTTGGTATATTGTGGGCTTAAAAATTCACGTCGCATTTGCCACTTTTTTTCGTGCCCTTCTGCAGCTAAGGTTAACATGCTATCACCATGTTTATGATTTATATTATCTAAGCATTTCATTAAGTTACTATTAGTATGATCGGGCATAAATAAGTCTGGTTGTGTGAATCTTCTATTAATTAATTCTATCGCTCCAACACCACAACGATAAAATTGAACCCCTGCACGGTATATATCATCAATAATTTTATTTATTCCATTCGCCATTTCACATGTATCATCAGTAGGCATAACAAACGAATATACGATGGTTTGTTTGTAATAATGCTCATCATGTGGAGAATTAGAAGCAAATACCACTAATTTTTTGATAAGAGAGTTTTGCTTTCTCACTTTTCTACCAACAATTGCAGCGTGCGTGGTTAAGGCTGCCCGTAGTTCATCTTTAACAATTATGCGTTGCCCAAAACTTCGTGTTGAAAATATTTCTTGTTTAGGTGATTTTACTTCATCCCAAGACAGGCAACTTATACCGTTTAACTCATTCACTGTTCTTTCTGTTAGCACGCTAAATTGCTGTCGTATGTATTTAGGGTTTTGTTGTGATAATTGAGCCGCAGTGTTAATGCCTTCATTGGTTAATCGTTTCGCTATTTTACGACCAATACCCCATACATCAGCGACATTCATACGAGCTAGTATTTGGTTTTTACTCATTTGATTATCGATTACAGCAACACCAGCAAAACCTGGTAGCTTTTTAGCTGCATGGTTTGCTGCTTTTGATAAGGTTAGCGTTTCTCCAAAGCCAATGCCAACAGGAAGTCTAGTTTCCTTCCAGATAGCTCGCCTTATTTTATGCCCGTATTCATGCCAATCTTTTACAATATTTTCATAATGATCAAAATATAAGAATGATTCATCTATTGAGTATATATATTGGTTGTCACAAAAACGGCCGATAATATTCATCATTCGCTCGCTTAGATCAGCATACAGTTCATAGTTTGAAGAGCGAATTATTACACTATGCTTTGCAAGTAGCGATTTAACTTGAAAATATGGTGTGAACTTTGGAATACCAAGGCGCCTTGCAATTGGGCATACAGCACAAATACAACCATCATTATTTGTTAAAACAACAACAGGTTTATTACGTATGCTTGGATCAAATACTTTCTCTGCACTCGCATAAAATGAAACAGCATCAACTAAAGCATACATGCTGCTAGCTCAGGAGAGTGATGATGTAAACGAATAGAACGAGTCACAACACCCTCTACTGAAAATTCATCATCAGCTGTTATTAATACAGGAGCAAATTCAGCAGAAGCTGATAATAATCTTGCTTGTTTTTTATCAATTAATTTACAAACAAAACAGCCATTATAGTTAGCAACAATAACATCACCATTTTTAGCGGTTAAAGATCGGTCTACAATGAGAATATCACCATCAAATATCCCTACCCCTTTCATTGACTGACCAGCAGCTTGGCCAATAAAAGTTGCATTTGGGTGTTTGATAATTAGTTGATCGAGGGATAAGCCTAATTCTTTATATTCTGCCGCTGGAGATTCAAAGCCTGAAATGCCAGCCTCAGCATATATTGGAATAACTTTCATAAAAAAACCACATTATACTGTAATTACATACAGTATAATGTGGTTTGGTTAATTTATGAAGCGTTGAACGTTATAATTTAAGTACTACTTAGCTAACTACTTATAAATTATTAATATTTAAATTTTGACACCACTCACTAGCCTTTAAAAATTCTTCTTGTACTACTTTTTGATCCAGTGAGTATTTTTCTAAACTGTCATTCAAATTACCGTTAGTTTGTAAATCTTCATGTCCTAATATATAGCTAGTGGTTAGATCAAGTAATTGGCCAAGTAATCCAGCATGTTTAACTAAGGCACTTTCAATTGGTCTTGCTAATGGCATAGTTTTAACTATTTCAGACATTGGCATTGATAACATCACTTCAATCGCGCTAAGTAAACCTGTTATAAAAGCAAAGTCGCTTACTGGTTTAAATGCACCTTTACCGCTTAATGAAGACATCATTTTACCGGTGATAAGCGCTTGTTTACAAACTTCATCTGTTGTTTCAGTTGTTAAGTTTGATAGGGCTAAAATGGAAACAAACTGTCTTAGTTTATCTTCACCTAAGTATGCTGCAGCCTGCTTTAACGAGGTGATCTCTACACGAGTACCTGTTGCCACATTATTTACCATTTTGAGTAAACCTATGGTTAAATTTACATCATGGCTAATAATTTTAGCTACAATTTCATAATTAAGTGGGTAATTAAATGTTTCACTTAATAGCTGTAGCATCTGTGTTTTTATTGGTGCTAGTGCTTGGCCTTCAATAATTTCAGGTTCATGGTAAAAATAACCTTGGAAATAGTTAAACCCTACTTCTGCTAATGTTTGTCTTTGATATTTTGTTTCTACCTTTTCAGCTGCAATTTCAACGTTAAATAGCTTCATTCGTATTACAGCAGGTGATAAACGTTTTGTGTTAATTTTCTCAATATCAACTTTTACTATATCTATGTAGGGAAATAGAGCATCCCAATGCGGTGCTAAATCATACTCAGTTAGCGCTATTTTATAACCACGATCATAATAAAATTTAATAATTTTTAGTAGTTTTTTGGTAGGCTTTTCATGTCCAACTAACTCTATAACGATACTGTCTTTATCAAACATTAACGGAAATTTGTGAATTAAGCAGTTTTCAGTGAAGTTAATAAATGCTAATTTTCCCATGATGATTTTTTGTATATCACCATGAATATGATTTTGAATAATTAACTTTGAGCTAGCAATATCATGCTCAATTTCGGGGAATTTATTATCAGGGCTATCTCTAAATAATAACTCATAGCCAATGGTTTCTAATTTTTCATTAAAAATTGCTTGTCTAGCGATATAAGTATTCTTCATTTCGATTTTTATTGTTAATAAATTACTTAATGTAAAGATTACCATTATCAAATGAAAAAGCTAGATTAATCTATCACTCCCACCACTTTTATCGCTAAATAATGTATGGCTATTCAATGATCGATTCTAATACTGATAACTGCCCGTCTATTTCTTTGTTCTCATTTAATTCAAATAGTTTATTCATAAGAGGAAAAATATGAATATTACTGAAAGGCTTAAGCACTTTTCCCTGTGTTATATTTGGACCTGAAGCCATAAATATACCATGCAAACGTGAGTCACTTTGTGGATCAAAACCATGAGTTGCGCCATTAAAATCAGCTAAACTTTTTTTCCAAGTAAATATTGCCGGTGCTGCTGACTCAACAATAATATCGGGAACTATGGCTAAATTAGCATTAAATCGCCAATGCTTTGGATAATTGTTTTTGGTGTAAACTTTACATAATTTTTCCGTTGTAGCGCAATTTAACTGCAGTGTATTGGTAATATTTATCCTTGTTTCATTTGCTACTTTATTTTTGTCAAAGTAAATAAATAGCTGCGTATCACTGTATGTAATTTTAATACCTGCTGATTTACGCTTAATATCTTTCAATACTGTATCAATTGGTATTTGTGCTGCTTCAAGTATTGGTACCATGCCATGATCTGAAACTAGAATAATATTAACCGGATGAGTAATATCACTTTTGATTTTTGCTAGAAAATAACCAAAAAGTTCATCAAAATCACTAATGGCGGTGATTAATTCTGGTGTATCAAAACCAAAATGGTGACCTGCTGAGTCAATAGTAGAGAAATAACTCGCAATAAAGTTAGGACGTTTATCAGTAGGTAGTTTTAACCAAGTAATAAGTTGATCAATTCTTTTTTGATTTGAGGTGCTTTTATTATAAGGAATATTATAGCTTGGTGATGTGTGCCCTATTGTTTCAGATTCAGGCCAAAAATATATTGCTGATTTTATAGCGTTTTCTTCCGCTACAGACCAAAATGGTGCGGCGGTAAGCCATGCCTTGTTCTTTTTACCTGCTCCTAAAGAATAATATTTATTTAACTCAGAATGATAAAATCTGTTATGAATAATTCCGTGATTAACAGGATATGTTCCGGTAATAATAGATAAGTGATTAGGAAAAGTTTTGCTTGGATAAACAGGAAGTAACCTAGCACTAGCGCCCGACTTAGCAAAGGTTATAATATTTTTAGGCTGGTATTTTTGTAAATAACTAAAAGAAAAACCGTCAACAGAAAGCAAAACCACAGTAGGTTTTGCTTTTATTCCATAGACCGAATTAGACATTAGTAATACAAATAATACTGATAAGAGTCTAATCATATGTAAATATAAAGTTCGCTTTAAAAGTAAACAGTCTATACAAATAAATCGTGAATGTTAGTTAAATCGCTTTTACCTGCAATAATTTCATCTGGCGTTAAACCTGCTAATTCATGAGGAAACACTAACCACTCTTTAGATTCATGTACAAAATAATCAGGTGTAATTGTTACCTGCTTATTTTCAGGCTTATACCAAGGACAAGCAATACGAACATCTTTAGGCATATTTTTACGCATTGACAACTCAAGTTGCTTAATCAATGCTTCAATACTTCGACCTGAGTCAAAAACGTCATCAACAATAAGCAAGCCATCATCAGCATTAGCATTTTCAATTATGTAATGTAAACCATGCACGGTAATTTCTTTACTTTGCTGATTAATACCGTAATAAGACGAAGTACGTACAGCAATGTGGTCTGTTTCTATTTTTTTGTAATCAAAATATTCTTGAACGGCGATACCAATAGGTGCCCCACCTCGCCAAATACCCACAATAAATTGTGGTCTAAACCCATCTTCATATACTTTTGCGGCTAAACGAAATGAATCTTCGAGTAACTCTTGCGCGGTAATATATTTTTTTTCCATTAACGTTAACCTTTCTCTATTATTTAATGTGAACATTATAACGTGAATAAAAATATTTTTAAATTATTCGTCTAATTAGTCAGGTTTTTATTTTCAAGATTATTAATTGAATTGTTCGCTTTTAAGAAAATTAAGCTTCGCAATGTATTGTCGTTCTGTTGATTTAACTTTATTAACGCGTAATGCCATTCTCATTGCTTTTTTAGCAGCTGAAATTTTATTCATTTGATAATAAGTTTTAGCTAAACCAAAATATAGCTCGTGTACCTTACGGTTAAGTTGAATACCTTTTTTATAGTGTGATACCGCTTGAGAGTAGTTTTGATTGAAATATGC
>CAXIBS010000079.1:0-10009 GCA_964022585.1 uncultured Colwellia sp. | reverse complement strand
ATATTGGCTTTGCCTTATCCGCTAGCTGGGCTAATGAGTTTTGACTTTTGGCAAGAAGACTTTTATTGGGTTTGTCATAAAGATGAATGCCCAAGTAAAGTTCAGGAAATTACTAGCGAAGAATTAGAAACTGAAAAGCTGATGTTATTGAAGGATGGTCATTGTTTAAAAGAACATGCATTAGCAGCATGTAGCTTACAAAACAAAAAGAAGGATACAGATTTTGATTCGGCAAGTTTGCATACGTTAGTGCAAATGGTTGCAGGTAAGCTTGGTACAACATTAGTACCGCAAATGGCACTAGATCAGTTAACTTATAATGAATCGGAACTTCGAGCAATTCATTTGAATGAACCTGGGCCCCACCGAACGATTTCATTTGTAATCAGACCTAACTATGTAAGAACCAATGAAATAACAATTCTTAAAGATATTTTTACAAAACAGTTAAAAGAAAAGTGCAATTACAGGTAGGTAAACAATGTTCAGTTTTATAGAATCATATGTTAATTATTATTAAATTTACTAAACAATAAAGAAAAGTCACAATAGTTTCACTTTAAATAAACAGGTGATTCAGATGAAAAATATTCTTAACAATTTACAATCAATATTTAACTTATTTAGTACTAAGAAAGAAGTGGTTCATTGTAATTATTCAAATAACTATTATGGAGATCAACACTGCCAGAAAAGCTTTAAATAAATGAATACACTTCAATACAACGCTGTAAATAAAAAAAGCCCAAATATGCTATTTGGGCTTTTGATTTATAAGGTAATGCTTATTTTATTTACAATGTAGCCAAATAAAATATTACTTTTGAACAGTATACTTCACTGTTGTTTTTACTTTAGCAACTACACGACGGTTTAAGTTGTGATCTGCTTTAGTTGTACCTTCAGAAATTAATTGTGTTTCACCAAACCCTTTTGCAGTTAAACGGTTTGCTTCTACATTATATTTATTAATTAATAAGCTTCTAACGGCATCAGCACGCTTTTGTGAAAGTGTTAAATTGTATTTTGCATTACCAACAATTGAGCTATGACCTTCAATAACAGCACTTGTGCTTGTGTATTCATTCATGAAGTCAGCTAAACGTTGAATATCTGTCATTGCGGTAGACTTTAATTCTGAGCTGTTGTTTTCAAATGATACATTTAAGTCAATCTCAACTGTTTTTTCTGCAACAATTGCACAGCCATTTGCATCAACTTTTACATTGGCTAAAGTGCTTTTACAATTATCTTTACTATCAACAACACCATCGTTATCACTATCTTTTTCAGCTACAACTACTGGGGCTGCTGCAGGTTTGTTATAAACAGCAGATTTTTTCGCGTCACCAAAAGCGTATTTTAAACCTAGTTTAAAACCTTGATCGGTGTAACCGTAATCTACATCGCGGTAAACTGCTGCTTCACCGTATACTGAAAGACGCTCATTGATTTGATGACTATAACCAGCACCAACATTAACAGCATTATAGCTTTTAACATTGTTGAAACGTTTTATACCAGTGAAAGCGTAGAAGTCTGAATCGTCAAACTTGTATATAGCATCAAGACCAAAACGTGTACCATAATCAGTGTCGTTACCATTTTGAATATCATAGCGAGTTTTAGCTAATTCAAAACGAGCATTCCATTGTTCATCAATAACTTTCTGTAAATCTATACCGATGCTTTTGCCAGCTTCAATTCTTTGCCAGTCAGTCTGGTCATCTTTATTTGTGCTTGATTTTACATAATCACCAAATATACCCAGTTCCCATGTTTTATCTATGGTTTCTGCTGCTAGTGGTGAGCTGATTAATGCGGCTAATAAAGTAATTTTAAAAGTTTTCATGGGCAATTCCTTGTGGGGGTCATGTTTTATTTATGCGTTAATATTAACACTTAATATATTAACAAAGTTTATTTTATTTACTTATGCTGGAAATTTATTCTATATAGCTGACTTTTTCGACAGTCTTATGTTATCAACCTCTTAGTTTTACTTTTCAGTGCAAACGTTTAGGCTGATTTAAGTTTAACTCAAAACTCGAACATTTTCAGCCGAGTTTTGAATAAGTTAGCTTAATTTGGTATTACATTTTTGATAATAGGTCTAAATTTTTAACTAAATTTCTAACACCATGGGCGTGATCTTCTTTAAAAGTATTTCCTTCACACCACTTTCCTACGGTTGCAATATTTACTTTCGCAACTTTAGGTCTTACGCTCCAAGATACTTGAAAAGGAGAACCTTTTTCATTATATCCTGGGCCTGTAGTTGAACCAGCATACTGAACAGGAATACCTGTATTCTTTGGAATATTAGATGCCTGTGCTAAACCATCATTAACACCGTGTGCAGTTAATTCAGTAAAATCTAATGCACTTTCATCATTTACTAGCACATACACTTGTGTTTCAACACGTAATTCAGGGTTCTTAATAGCATCACTTAAACAAGAGCCTAATGTTGGACCAGGTTCAACTTTGGCTGTTGAATGTACATAATGAACCTCAATAGTATCACCAGAATAAAGGCCACCATGTTTACTTGGGCATATATCAGTATTTGCAGGCACTAGTTCTTTTTTATTTAATTTACCTGAGTACTTATAACCACTTTCATAGCCATGACCATCTCCCTCACCAGCAAAGAGAGTGAATTCTCCACCTTTATGCTCTGCATTTTTATGAAAATGGATATTACATAAGTTCATGTCAGTGTAAGCAGGGGCGGCACTAAAATCACGAGTATTTGAACCTAACTTTGAATCAATGTCTCTAGGTGATTGAGGCCCAAAACCTTTACCTTTAGTATTAATAGCTAGAGAAGCTCGTTGCTTTGTTAATTTACTTTCAGTAATTACTTTTGATTCATGCAGGTCTTCTTTCGGTTTATGCTCATCTTCTTTAGGTTGTTGGCAACAAGCTGTTACTGAAATAACAGCAAAAGCGACTATTGATAATTTAAATTTACTCATTGCTTACCCCGTATTTTTGTTATTTAAGCATATATTATAATACGCACTTAATTAGGCGGGCAAGAAGGTAAATAAAGTAAAGGGCTAACTTCAAAGTGATTTATTGTTTAGCTGCGAGCAACAGCAAATGATATTCGGTAACTTTTTTAACTCAGGCTAGGTAACAACTTTACAAATAGAATTAACATATACTTACAGAATTACTAAGTTAAATGCGGTTTAATTGGATACATTACTACATGAGAGGATTTGCAAATGAAAAAATCAATGATTACTTTACTAACAATCGCTACTTTTGTTTTATTACCGCAGGTTACACATGCTGCTACGACAGAAGTGACTTGGACTGATCATGAAAAATATCGAGATATAAAGCCGAGTAATGAAAGCCGTAAGCACTTTCGTGAGCGCGTATTTAAAAACTTTGAAAAGCATTTTATTAAATTAGCTGAAAAGTTGCCAGAAGGGCAAATACTTAAATTAAATATTACGGACGTTGATTTAGCTGGTGATACTCACGTTGGTGGTGTTGATCAAATACGCATAGTCAAAGATATTTATTTCCCAAAAATGAATTTTTCTTATAGTTTGTTTGATGCTAATGGAATTGTAGTTTTGTCTGAAGAAGTTATATTGAAAGATATGAATTTTATGATGGGTAATACTTTAAAATATAAAAATAAATCGCTAGGTTATGAAAAGAAAATGATAGATGAATGGTTTACTGAAACATTTAAATCATATTTGATAGAGAAAAAATAATGTATTTTTAGACATGATAACAAAGCTATCGATTTAGCTTTTGTTATCATGATGAAATGTATAAGTTAGATATTTTAATCAATTGAATTTAATTAGTCTGATCGTAGTAAAGCATGTAAGACTTGTTGATCTAAAAAACTATTATGAGGAATACCTTTTTGATTTCTAAAGAAATCTATCGCTTCTAATAGCTTTGTATTCATTCTACCATCTATTTTACCATCATAAATTTTCAACTCTTTTAAACGCTGTTGTACTCTAGCAATTACTTGAAAGTATGATTTTTTAGATTGTTGGCCAGTACCTAGGTTTTCTGCCCCAACAAATTCAACAATACGCTGAGCATATAATTCACTCAATAATTGAGTAGTCGCCTGAAAGAAGCTTAATTTGGGGTTTGCTTTACAGTGACTTCTTAAATAGGTTCCCATCGTTTCAATATTTTCCCAAGAAGCAATATCAAATGTATTTTTAAGGTGTTGATTGTGAGCAGTCATATATCCATTTAGCCAACCAGCAAAGAGAAATTTTTGAGGGTTATCTTGCTCAACCATTTTAACAAATTCTAGACAGGGAATATTCCCAATGCCCTTAATAGCATATTTCCCATTCTTATCTAATGCCCATACGTTTGAAGTGCTGGCTAATATAACAACAAATAGCAGGATAATATTAACTTTCATATTTTATTCATTCCTTCATATAAAATAAAAAACCGTGTAAGGCATAACCAATACACGGTTTTAATAATACTTAATTACCTTTTATCAGCTTAGCTTATTTTTTCTTAAAAACAAAATAGTTAAGCCGCTTAACATAAGTACTAAAGGAGCTGGCTCAGGAACACCCATAGTTGGATCTGGTGCTATTAAGGCTACCATCGTTAATGATGAAGTAGAGCCAGGAGTTGGATCAGTAAAGTCAAGTAACACAGGATATGCAGTAGAAAGTAATGGGTCATCAACATCTATCAACGTATCTAAGCCAACCAAACTAAAGCTTGAAGTCATATATCCGCTTAAGTCAAAGGTGCCACCTGGAAGAATAGTACCTACCACAGAACCGCCTACAACTACATCAACTTCACCAAAATGAGCAAAAGATCCATCGGCTGTCGAAACTGTTGTAAAAAAACCTCCTCCAGCTAATTCATAAGAAAAGCCATCAGCAAACGGTGGATCGAACCAAAGACCTGGTTCAGGTGCAGTAAATACAAACTCACCAGGGGCAGTTACAAATGGAAGTACAGGTACGTCAGCCGATTCACCCGGCTCTACGCCACCAACACCACCAAAAGCGAATAAAAAGGTAGCGGGTTCACCAGCAGTAGGAGAACCTGCTTGTTGTCCTAAAGAGAATACATCTGCGCCTAATAATGCAATGGCATCTTCTGCATCTGCTTCGTTGCCTGTTGAGCCATAAAATATATTAAAGGTTCGACTATCCCCTGCATCTAAATCACCAAAAGCAAAATCGAAAACTGAACCATGATCATCTGGACCGTTGTCAGTGAAGTCTACGTTAACTGTTTCTGAGTTTTGAGAACCAGCAGATTCACGAGGATCCCAAGTTGCGAAACCATTATCTGAAGCAAAACGAACGTTACCGCCTGCAGATTCTAAGTTATCCTCTACGCCACCATGTGTAACAAATTCATCAAATTCAGTTGGTGGAATGTCCCAGTCCATCGCACGGCGATAAACTAAATCATTAACAGCAGAGTCGGTATTATTGGTGATACTCACCGATACTTGAAATACCCCTTCGGCTAAAGAAGGACCAAAAGCATGAGTTACTGTTAATAGAGTGTCTTCTGGTGTAGGAGCAATAAATGCGGCTGGAGCTGCTGTTGGAGTTGGTCCTTCACCATCAGGAAACTCACCTTCGAATTCCCCTTCACCGCCAAAACCACCAGTGTCTGAACCATCTAAAAATACAGTGGAAGTTGCTGTTGATGAGGTAGCACCAAATTCACCGCCAGAAATACCAAAAGCACCACCAAAATCTTCATTTGCGCCACCAGCGATTCGGTTTCCTGAGCCATCTGTTAACGTCGCAGCTACCCCCCAGCCTTCACAAACACAGCCTGGAGATGTTGCATCACCAACACCATTTCGGTATAAACCAAAAATGATATCTTCAGCTTCTTCACCAAAAAACTGCGAACCCTCAGCAGGTAAAACTAAACCAGCTGGAATCAAAAGAGGATTATCATCTGAATCAAGTTCGCTATTAGCGCTTATATTAAGCTGTCCTTCGTTATTTACGCCAAGGTAAGTGTCACCATATTTTATGATTGCTCCCGCCATAGCGGAGGTTGAAGCAACGGATAGGCCCACCCCTACAGAGCATGCTATGGCTAGCAAGTGTTTCTTATCAAATTTAATCATGTTTATAATCCTTTTCTTATATATGACTGGGGGAAAATCTGTACTTTTTTGTAATAATGAAACTGATTATCAAGAATGCAAAAAAAACACCAAATATATAAATGATTGATTTTTTCTTGATTTTTTTATCGAGGATTATAATTTATAGCAAAAGTGTAAAATAAATGGACAGTATTAGCGGTGTTGGATTGGAGTATTAAATAATAGGTTTAACACGCTAATACTGAGGTTTGATGAAGTGAGTTACCGGAAAAATCAGCCTTTATTTATAGATAATTAATGGTTATTTATTATTTGGAAAATAGGCTGAAAACTCATATAAACATTAATGACTTTGCTCAAATGCAGCTAAAACTGTGAATAATTGTTCTATTTTTTTTACTATGGAAATAAGCAGGTCTTGTTTAGTGTTATTCTCTTGCCATTCTAGTAGGTCGTCTGCAAGTTCTTGTACATAAGGTTGAAAGGTATTTGCTGAGCAAGCAAAACCTGCATCTTTTTTGAAAATAGCCTCAAAGCTAGCCTTCTTGTTGTCACGAAGATCAGCTAAGGTAGCATCTGCAGCTAATGATTTCTTTAAAATCACAGAGATGTTTTCGATTAATTTTTGCTCTATTGCTTTAGTCATGATGTATTCTTTTAAATTGGGTGATTAATAATACTTGGCATAAGTATATGCCTTCTTATTTTGTTTTTTAAAGGTATGCTATTCAAATTTAATTGAGGTAGCTATTATGTCAAATTAATCGGCGTTTTGTTAGTTTGTCCTGCTATTTCTCTAACCAGCTTTGGCATTAAAAATCCGGGTAGTATTGAAAGCATTTTATTTACTATATTAATTGCGGCATCTTCTTTTACATCAAAGTGTGCAACACCTTGTACAGGATCAAAAAGGTGTAAGTAGTATGGGTGAATACCAATGCGAAACATTTTTTCACTTAACTCGACTAATATTTCTGCTTTATCGTTTATATCTTTAAGCAATACACTCTGATTGAACAATGGAATTCTTGCCTTACGCAAAGGTTCAAGAGCTGTTGCTAAATTATCATCAATTTCGTTGCCATGATTAATATGCAAAACCATTGTTACAGTTAGTCGGCTATTTTCAAGTAAAGTGACTAGTTCGTTGGTAATACGGTTAGGAATAACCACAGGTAAGCGTGTATGAATACGTAACCATTTTACATGGGATATTTGTTCTATTTGTTCTATTAACCAGTTTAAATGCTGATCGCTTGCCATTAAAGGATCGCCACCGCTGAAGATAACTTCTGATATTTCATCATGTGCTTTTATATAGTCTAATGCAGGTTGCCAGTGTTGCTTACTTGGGCTGTTATCTTGATAGGGAAAGTGGCGACGAAAGCAATAACGGCAATTTATCGCACAACCCGATTTAACAATCATTAATACGCGGTTTTTGTATTTATGCAACAAACCCGTAGCAACGGTATCATGCTCCTGTAAGGGATCAGTGACAAAACCGTCTGTCATAATAAACTCGCTGGATAATGGCATCACCTGCTTTAAAAGCGGATCGTTAACGTCGCCTTTTTTCATTCGTTTAATAAAAGGCAGTGGCACTCGCACAGGAAATAATTGTCGTGCTTTAAAGTGTTGCAAGTACTGCTTAGGATCAATATTAACTAGTGTGAGTAATTCTTCTGGTTTTGTAATGACTTCTCGTAAATCTTTTTGCCATGATTTTTGCTCACAAAGATGCAAATCTGTATCCGTTTGGGTTATTATCTGCGGTAATTCTAATTCCAATGGTAAATTTCTACTCAGTTATGGCTTAACTAGTCGAGTAGTTTAAAGGTTATCAACAATTAATAAAAGAGCACACTTATGGCGAATTTCAGTACTAACCAGTTTAAAGCTGGACTTAAAATCATGCTTGATGGCGAACCATGTAACATTCTTGAGAATGAATTGGTTAAACCGGGTAAAGGGCAAGCATTTAACCGTGTTAAAATTCGTAAACTAGTTTCTGGTAAAGTATTAGAAAAAACTTTTAAATCGGGTGAGTCGGTTGAAGGTGCAGATGTAATGGATGTAGAGCTAGCATACCTTTACGCAGATGGTGAGTTCTGGCATTTCATGAATAATGAAACATTTGAACAAATTGGTGCAGATGAAAAAGCTGTTGCCGATAGTGTTAAGTGGTTGGTGGAAGGGGATGTGTGTACTATTACTTTGTGGAATAACACGCCTATTTCAGTGACAACACCTAACTTTGTTGAGATTGATATTACTGAAACTGATCCTGGCCTTAAAGGTGATACTGCTGGTACTGGTGGTAAGCCTGCTACGTTAGCAACTGGTGCTGTTATTCGAGTGCCTTTATTTGTGCAGATTGGTGAAAAAGTTAAAATTGATACACGTTCTGGTGAATATGTATCACGTGCAGGTACTAAGTAATTCTTAAATGAATAAATAAGTAGATATGAATTGCTGCTTTATTTTCGGTTGAAACTCACTGAATATAAAGTGGCCTCATTAAACCTACATTTAAATAAACCAAATTGATCCAGTCTTCTATATAAACTTACCTTTTGTAAATCATATTCTTCGCTACTTTATTCAATATATACCTTACTATGCAATTATTAAAATCAACCAAACATCCGAGCCTGCTAAACCTTGATGGGACTTGTTTTACCAGAAGATCAACTCGAGCGATTGTTATTGATGGAGATAACATATTATTACTCTATACCGAACGTTATCATGATTATAGTTTACCAGGCGGTGGTATTGATGAAGGTGAATCTACAATTGATGGCTTGAAGCGAGAGTTGAAAGAAGAAACAGGTGCGCAAAATATAGAAGTCATAGCAGAGTTTGGTATGTATGAAGAATATCGCCCTTGGCATAAAGGTAACTTTGATATCATTCATATGTTGTCATACTGCTATGTTTGTAGCATTAGCGATGTTTTAGCTGAAACAGCACTTGAAAGTCATGAAGTTCAAAATGGCATGACCCCTGTTTGGATAAATTTATTTGATGCCATAAAGCACAATGAGCAAACAATTCAAAGCAGCGACAAAAAGGGGTTATCTATTGAAAGAGAGACTTTTTTATTAAAAAAAATTGCTCATGATTTAGTTACCTCATCAATTAGTGCTTAACTACCTGATTAAACTTTAATGTGAGTTTAATCTTTACAGTGCTACCCGTGTTAAGTGCTTACCAAGTACTTAAAACGCAATTAATATCCCTCTCGGTAATTTGTTCATTTTTTAATTAATTAAACTACCACTTTTTACATAGTGGTGTTATAATCTCGCGCCCGCTTACTTTGAGTGTCTGTATATTTACTAATATTTACAGTTGTGGGGTAGTCTTTTAAAGGCAGTGACGGGTCAAATTTCTGGCCTTGAATTTAATAATACCTTTTGAAATTTTCTTATGTTTACATATGAATAAAAGGTAAAAATGGAGCAAAAAATCAATGATCCAAATGCAATCACAGCTGAATGTTGCTGATAACAGTGGCGCTAAGCGTGTTCAATGTATAAAGGTTCTTGGTGGCTCGCACCGTCGCTATGCACGCATTGGTGATATCATCAAAGTTGCCGTAAAGGAAGCAAGTCCTCGCGGTAAAGTAAAAAAAGGTGATGTTGTTACTGCGGTAGTGGTGCGCACTAAGAAAGGTATTCGTCGTACAGATGGCTCTGCTATCCGTTTTGATGAAAACGCGGCTGTAATTTTGAATGCAAACTTACAACCAATTGGTACTCGTATTTTCGGGCCTGTGACACGTGAACTTCGTAATGAGAAATTTATGAAGATCGTATCATTAGCACCAGAAGTACTATAAGGAGTCACGATAATGGCATCTAAGATTCGTCGTGATGATGAAGTAAT
>CAXIBS010000078.1:0-10178 GCA_964022585.1 uncultured Colwellia sp. | reverse complement strand
GATAGTTGTAACTTAGCTTCTTCTAGTTGATTTAAAGCGATTAAGTTTCTTGCTTTAATTTCTCTTGCGTAATTGTCTAAACGATTACTTTTAAGGTAATCGTTAATAATTGATAAGCTTAGTTCAAAGTTATTTTCATTAAAATAAAGCTCTGCTAACTGATAGGTTGCTCTTCTTCTTACTTTGTTATTTTTTCTTTGTTGTGTGTATATACTTATTGCGGACTCTACATCGTTTAATTGGTATTCCAACTTAGCTAGTTTTAACCATGCTTCGCTATGCTCTTCATTTTCAGTGACTAGTTGGCGAAGTGCTTTACGCGCAATATCTTTTTTTCCTAAGAGATCCTGTAATATTGCATAGTTAAACTGCACTTCAACATTATTAGAGTTTTCAGAGTAGAGTTTAGTCAATATATCAGTAGCTTGATCTATTTCTTTTTGCTGTAAAAGTAGTTGAGCATATAATAGTTGATATTCAACATTTTCTGGATCTAATTCTATAATTGATGATAAATAGCCTTGGCTTTCATCTAGTTTGCCAAGTCTTAAAGAGATAGCTGCTAGGGTTTGTAAATAGACTTCACTATTTAATACTTTACCCTCCTTAAGTAAGTTAAGTGCATCAAGATCACGATCTTGCTCAGATAGTATATTGGCAGATAAAATTAAAATACCGCTATCATTAGGATAAAGTTCATTCAGTTTTTCTAAATAAGGCTGTGCTTTATAGCTTTTATTGTGCTGAATGTATAAACCAGCAAGAACTGTTGCATAATCTTTATTGGGAGTTAATTGCTCTTCATAATCGCTTAATAGCTTTAAAGCATCTAATCCATTATTTTGTTTTAGATAGACGTCGGCAAGTAAAACAGCAGCATTAATATCATCAGGTTCATTGTCCAAATACTTACTTAATTTATTTCTAGCTTGTTCCCAATTATTTTGTGCATAGCTGGTCATTGCATCGATCAACTGAAGTTGAGGTTGATTATCCATAAATTTAGTATCAATTGCCGCTAATTGTGTGCTTAATTGCATTAATACTTGTTCTGACAATGCTGCTTTATCCAAATCAAGTAATACAGAGCTTTGTAAAAACTGAGCGTGAGGATCATTTGGGGAGATAGCTAAAATTTGCTTAAGTAGCATTTCAGCTTGAGTGTACTCTTTCAACCCTATATGAGTATTCACTAAATATTTCAATATTTTGATATTATCAGGATCTGCAACATTTGCTTTCTCAAAAAATATGTGTGCTTGAGTGAAGTTACCTGATAAAAGTAACCATCGACCTTTTACTAACCAAAATTCGGTGTTTTTATCATTAAAGTGTGCAACCTTATTAATAATGCTTTCTGCCAGGGTTAGTGCGTTTAAATCAAGGTACATGTTAGCTAGCCCAAGGTTTGCTTTTAAACTTCTCGGCATTGACTTTATTATTGATTGATAAATTGCTTTAGCTTCATCACTTTCATCATTTGCTAAATATGCTTTTGCTTTAACTAATTCAAAGTTAACTTTACTTCTCTGACTAAGGTTATTGCTTTCATCTAGCAGTATTACCTCTTCATATTTTCCTTGAAATAATAAACTTTTAGCCAATAATTCAACCACTAAATTAAAATCTGCTCCCTTTAACAATGCATCATTAAGCTCTTGTTCTGCCAGGTGTGGCGCTTTCTTCTCGATATATATTTCGGCCAATAATAGTTTAGCGGGTAAATTTTTAGGGTTATCTTTTAAGGTGTTTTTTAAATGGATTTCAGCTGTACTTATATCTTTTTGTTGATACGACTTTAATGCTAATTCGTAAAAATCTTCAACGGAATTTGCTGGTAAAATAAATAAAGAGGCGATGCTCAATAAAAGCGCAGGAATACGGTTCATTTAAAAAACCTTTTAAATCGAATAATAAATTGATTCTAAAATAGATTTTACCTTTGTCATAGAAAAATATTTATAATCGAAATAAAAACGTTTTGTTACATACTAAAAATATAAGAGCCCTATATCACCAAGGGACATATAGTACTAACGAATACTTATTATCACAGCGCTAAAGCTGTAGATTAAGTGGCAGTATTACTACATTTCTGTTGTTACTGAAATGCTACACTGTACATAGTATTGACTATATTTACGCTGTTATACTATGTAAATTCCTTACCCGTACACTGTAATTATTAACATCGATGTGCGTGTATATTATCCCCAATATTATTGATTTATAGGTCTTGCTATGACAGGTGATATTCAGTTTATTTTCTTGCTCCTTACTATTACGGTTGTGCTTTTTATTTGGGATCGCATTCGAATGGATATCGTAGCGCTTTCGGTGGCTGTTACTTTAGCGCTGTCTGGTATTTTAACACCAACCGAAGTGGTATCAGGCTTTGGTATGCCAGTGGTTGTTATGATCGCAGGCTTATTTGTTGTTGGAGAAGGACTTTTTCGAACGGGTTTAGCTGCTTCAGCAGGGCAGTGGCTAATAAAAGTTGGTGGTGCCAGTGAAGTACGTTTATTACTTTTTATGATTCCCTTAGTAGCATTTTTATCGGCATTTATGAGCTCTACTGGGGCTGTGGCTTTGTTGATTCCTGTTGTGTTGAGTATGTCGCATAAATCAGGAATGTCGCCATCAAAACTGTTAATACCTTTAGCATTCGCTTCGCTTGTTGGTGGAATGTTGACTCTAATTGGTACTCCCCCAAATATTGTGGTGAGTTCACAAATGGAGAAGGCAGGCTTAGCTCCCTTTGAGTTTTTCGATTTTACGCCAATAGGCATGATCATTCTGTTGGCCGCAATGATCTATTTAATCTATTTTGCTCGTCGCTTATTACCAAGTCGCGGTATTCGTGACCCTGAACAGCCCCATCCGCACTTTCATGAATTTGCCGAGCGTTATGGCATAGTTGATCAGATCCATACTTTATCTTTGCCTCCTGGTTCTGCCTTGATTGGCGAAACTGTTTCTTCAATTGGCCTGCGAACAAATTATGAAGTTACTGTTTTTGGTGTAAAGCGAAAAAATCGATTGACCTCATCTTTAATGACGGTAATGGTTGAAACCTCAATTCAACAAAATGATATTTTAATGGCACAGGGTACGACAGAAAATATTGCGCGTATGTGTAAAGAGTTAAATGTTATTTCGTTAGGATTTCCTGTCGAGCAAGTTAAACAAATGCATCGAGAATTTGGTGTTGCTGAAGTGATGCTAAGAAGAACCTCATCACTAATGCACAAAACGATTAAAGAAGGTGGATTTCGGGAAAAATTTGGATTGAGTGTGATTGGTTTACGTCGTGATAATGAAACCATAACGACTAAGTTTGACAGCACCCCGTTGCAATTTGCTGATAGCTTATTACTAGTGGGCGGATGGAAACAATTAGAAGCATTACCGGATAAACGTGATTTTGTTGTTGTTGAAACGCCAGCTGAAATGACAGAAGCACCTTCTCACGGGCAAAAAGCGCCGCAAGCTTTATTAATTATGGTGTTAATGCTAGTTGCAATGGCCACAGGAACTTTACCGGCACTAGCAGCGGTACTTACTGCCGCATTAGCTATGGTAATTACAGGTTGTGTAAGTATGGAAGAAGCATATAAGTCTCTTAACGGGCCAAGTTTAATTTTGATTGCTTGTATGTTACCACTGGCCTTAGCGATGGAAAAAACGGGTGCGGCGCTATTAGTTGTACAGCATTTAGTTTCCAGTTTTGGTGGCAGTGGTCCAATGGCGTTAGGTGCGGCCTTATTTATATTTACCTCAGTGTTTAGCCAATTTATTTCTAATACAGCAACTACTGTTTTAGTAGCACCAATTGCTCTATCTGTTGCGCAAAGCATGAACCTTAATCCTGAGCCTTTTATGATGATGGTGGCATTAGCTGCATCAACAGCTTTTGCAACACCCATTGCTTCGCCAGTGAACACTTTAATTTTGATACCGGGAAAATATAGCTTTAAAGATTTTATTAAAGTAGGAGTGCCATTACAGTTTCTTGCTATGGCGATTGCCTTGCTGCTTACGCCTCTATTTTTCCCATTTTATTAAGCAAAGGGTAATTTATTGGGAGTGTTGCTTTTTAAAGGTGCTATTTCTCAGCGCTATATTTACCTAAATCTTAATTAGTGTTTTAATATAATTTAAGTGCTCTTATTTTAAGCTAAGTAAATATTTATAAACTGATATAAAAAGGTAAGTTGTATGATAGAAAGAGGAGTATCAGAAAAAGTATTGCTATCTCTTAATTTACTTGGCTCTATAAGTATATTTCCGTTTGCAATATTACGTTGGTATTCTGGCGACTTTACGTTAGCTGTTATTGATGGGCTCATTTCAATTACATTACTAGGTTTCTTTTCATATATATTTATAACTCGAAAAACAGCCGTTATAAAAGTTTTAAATGCCATTTTTTTAGCCATTGCAGTCCTAACAAGTATCGCCTTAAAAGGGCAATCACAAGTTCTATGGGTAGCTCCTGCCATTATTGCCATCCATTACTTAGTGCCAGTAAAACATGCAAAAATTATCAATCTAATTTTATTATCAATAATGCTGATAATTGTTTTTCCACACACGAGCTTGATTGAATTTATAACTATTTTATCTACAACCGCTTTAACAGCATCGTTATCCTTTGTGATGTTTCGTGCATACAATAACAAACAACAAGAATTAGCTTTACTCGCAACGATAGACCCATTAACCGCTTCAGGTAATAGGCGACTGTTAGAAAGCAAGTTATCTGAGGTAATTGCTAATCAAAGCCGTGTACAAAGTTCAATGTGTCTGATTTTACTGGATTTAGATGGATTTAAAGAGATAAATGATGAATATGGACATGCTGTTGGAGATCAAATTTTAGTTTCTTTGTGCAGCTTAGTAAAAGAGCATATCAGGTCTGTAGACTCACTATATAGATACGGTGGGGATGAATTTATTATTGCCCCGCTGAACATGACCTTAAAAACCGCTAAACAGCTTGCTGATAAAATACGTGGTATTGTGGAAAGTCATCAGTTCATCCATGATATCAACTTAACTCTATCGATAGGTGTTTCTGAATACCGTACTGATGACACCACTGAAACTTGGATTAGTCGTGCAGATTTATCTTTATACAAAGCCAAGAACGACGGTAGAAATAAAGTTTATTAACCACAAGTAAAAAAGTAAGAACAAAAAGCTTTATAAAAGTTAAGTAAGCTTCAAACACTCAAGTCCCATCTTTTTGATTACCTATTAGATAAATAATCAACTCTATTCATACAACCCCTTTACCTTTCTTTTAACGATAAACTTTATTGAACATAAAGATTGATTTAATCAATTTTATTAATTTATCAATTGATTCTACTATTTTAGAAGTAAAAACAACTTCAACTAATTAAAAAATGATTGAGTTACCAATGAGAGTAAACAGACTTAAGGAATTAATTATGAATAAGAAATTAACTACAGCAGCAGGCTGTCCTGTTGCACATAACCAAAATGTTCAAACTGCTGGGAAACGTGGGCCTCAACTTCTACAAGATGTATGGTTTTTAGAGAAAATGGCACATTTTGATCGTGAAGTAATTCCCGAGCGCCGGATGCATGCAAAAGGCTCTGGTGCTTATGGTGTATTTACCGTTACCCATGACATTACCCAATACACGAAAGCAAACATATTTTCAGAGATTGGTAAAAAAACCGAACTATTTGCGCGGTTTACTACCGTAGCAGGTGAACGTGGCGCTGCCGATGCAGAGCGTGATATTAGAGGTTTTGCTTTAAAGTTCTACACAGAAGAAGGTAACTGGGATTTAGTCGGTAACAATACACCAGTATTTTTCTTACGTGATCCACTAAAATTTCCTGACTTAAACCACGCAGTAAAACGTGATCCTCGCACAAATATGCGAAGCGCTAAGAATAACTGGGATTTTTGGACATCATTACCAGAAGCATTACACCAAGTTACTATTGTAATGAGTGACCGTGGTATTCCTGCAAGCTATCGTCATATGCATGGTTTTGGTAGCCACACATTCAGTTTCATTAATAGCGACAATGAACGTTTTTGGGTGAAATTTCATTTTGTTTCACAGCAAGGTATCAAAAACTTATCGGATAAAGAGGCGAACGAAGTTATTGGTAACGATAGAGAAAGCCATCAACGTGATTTGTTAGAGAGTATAGACAACAAGGTTTTTCCTAAATGGACATTGAAAGTTCAAATTATGCCTGAAGCAGAAGCAGCTACTACTGCATACAACCCGTTTGATTTAACTAAAATATGGCCACACAATGATTACCCTTTAATTGAAGTAGGTGAATTTGAGTTAAACCGTAATCCTGAAAACTTTTTCGCAGAAGTAGAGCAATCAGCTTTTAATCCTGCGAATGTAGTGCCCGGAATTAGTTTCTCTCCTGATAAAATGCTACAAGGCCGTTTATTTTCATATGGTGATGCTCAGCGCTATCGTTTAGGTGTTAATCATCAGCATATTCCGGTTAATGCACCTAGATGTCCTGTTCATAGCTATCATCGTGACGGGGCAATGCGAGTTGATGGTAACTTTGGTAGCATTGTAGGATATGAACCTAATAATCAAGGACAGTGGGCAGAACAGGGTCAGTTCTCGGAGCCGCCATTAGAGTTAGATGGCGCAGCTGCACATTGGGAGCACAGTGAAGATGATGACTATTTTTCACAACCCGGTGATTTATTTCGATTAATGACTGCTGAAAAGCAAAACATTCTATTTGATAACACCGCACGCAACTTAAATGGTGTACCAAAAGAAATTCAATTACGTCATTTAAGGCATTGCTATAAAGCAGACCCTGCTTACGGTGAAGGTATAGGTAAATTGCTTAATATTAGTGTGAGTGAGTTTAACTCGTAGTCGTTGTGTGAAATAAAGCAGATGAACTTTAATGCTCATCTGCTTGGCCTCTATTGTTTTATGCACTTTAGATAAATGCAGAAATTGCTGCGATAGAAACTCGCTCTATGTCAGCGCTTAAAGTTGACCATGAAGAACTTATAACAAACTTTAAAATCATTAGAAAATAAAGGGATGTAAGTGGCAAAAGTGATCATGTCTCGATAGAGCGCTAAGCGGAATAAAAATTCTGAAATCATTTGTGTAATATGAAGTTGACTAAACACCCGTTAGCTGGCTAAGGAGATCGACAGCTAACTTAATATCCCTCGACTTAGCAGACGTTCCAAAAATCAGTTTTTAGACCAAGTTTATGGTCTAAAAAGAAAAATGAGATTATAGAATGAAAACAATAGCTATGACGGCTACAAGCTCATTGTTGCCATAAACTCTTAAGTAATTATGTTATATTGATAGAAGTTTATATGCGTCTAGGTGGAGTTTCTTCTTAAGTATTAAGTTCATATCGTCCACAGACAAAGGACGTGAAAAGTAATACCCTTGAATATAGGGGCGCCCCATTTCTTTCAATAACAACAATTGCTTTTCGGTTTCTACACCCTCAGCAACAACTTTCATATTAAAGTCTTTTGCTAGCATCATTAAGGCTCGAACTAACTGAAGCCCTTTATCATTTTCTAAGTCTTGCACAAAGTCTTTATCAATTTTTAATATATCGAAATCAAACTCTTGTAAGTATGTAAGTGAGCAATACCCTTTACCAAAATCATCAATACTTAGAGAAGCTCCCAACTTTCTGATTTCAGTCATAACGTATTTTGCTTGCTCTTTTTTCTCGACTAACATTGTTTCTGTTACTTCTAAGTGAAGGTTGTCCGCACTCATTTGATTACTTTCAAGCGCTTCGTTAATTTGTGTTACAAGGTTTTTATTTATTATTTGAACGCCAGATAAGTTTACAGCAATGTTAAATACCCGATCAGATAAAAATTCTTTGCTCCATCGCTGAGCTTGTTCTATAGCACTCTCCAAGACCCACTTACCAATAGCTCTTATTAATCCTGATTTCTCTGCAATGGGGATAAATCGCTCTGGTGAAATGTAACCTAGTGTTGGATGCTTCCAACGTAATAAAGCCTCAAAACCATCTATCTGGTTTTTATCGATATTTATCACTGGCTGATAATGTATGCTAAATTGATTCTTCTCAAGTGCAGTTTGCAGCTCATTTTCAAGTTGCATTGTTTCTATAGCATTTTTATGCATTTCTGGATTAAAAACTTTAATGTTACCGCTACCTAACATTTTAGCTCTGTACATAGCTATGTCAGCATTTCGAATCATTTCATCTGTAGAATGTGTAACTTCAGATACCATACATATACCAATACTTCCATTCGAATAGATTTCTTCATTTTCAATAATAAAAGGTTTAGTAAAAGAATGAAAAATACGTTTTGATGCATTTACTGCTTCTGTTAAATCGTCTAGATCGTTGAGTATAAAGGTAAATTCATCTCCGCCTATGCGAGCGACAGTATCACTGGGGCGTAGTGTTTTTTTGAGTCGCTCAGCCAAAGTGATCAGAAGCTGATCTCCCACACTATGCCCATGGCTGTCATTTAAATGCTTAAAATTATCTAGATCTAAGAAAACGACTGCAAATTTATAATTAGATTCTCGTTTATGTTTGTTAACCGCTAGATTAAGTCTGTTTTTAAATAGAGTTAGATTAGGCAATTGAGTTAATTCATCATGCAATACTCTATGTGACATTTTGGATAATAATTTTCTAATTACAGAAAAAAATATAAGAATAGCTATAACTCCAGTTATTCAGATAATTATATGAGTTATTTGAATTCTTTTGTTCGTCAGTGTAGCTGCTGTAAAATATGGGGTTAATGGAATAGAAACACTAACTCCACCTCGAAGGTCTCCATCTTTAAAACCAAGATGTCCATGGCAAGATACACACCCATCAGTCATATACATGGGCTTCATGTAACGAAGATAGGGCTTGCCGTCAATTAATTGTTGTTCATAAAGTTCATTAATATCGCCAAGCTCGAAAAGAGTAAGCGCTTTAAACTGCCAATCGTCGGGTTTGTTTTTAGGATTTAGTTGGATTTTACCAGTGATTTTTCCTTTAATTCCATATAGTTGCGAATACTCTTCAGCCATTTGACTCATCATATAGGCGGGGTTCATCAGAGTAAGCTTAACCCCTTTAACTGTTACTATATCTCGGTGGGATAAGTGGGCTAAACTTGGATTAGGAGGAGTTCTTTCATCTGGTTTTACGTATAGGCCGCCATGCATAGTAGCCCACTTTCTAATTGCTGCATCTTTATTCCAGTTAGCCCTTGCTTCAGCCAGAGCAAGGTTAATTTTCTCATCGTTAATATTGTTGATATTCCAATAGTAGGAATAAAAAGCGAGTAATGTTAAAACAAAAACGGAAAGTATTGTTGGGACAATTAACTTAATATTAGGTAGTTCTGTGCTTATCATTATGTTCTACCACTAATTCAAAATCCTTATGAATCTCATATAAAACAAAATATTAAGAAAGATTCTTGAATTGGTCTTATCCTATTTAAGCGCTGTGAGACTTATATTTTATATTATCTTAGAGTTGAATAGCTTTACAAGCTATTACTCTAGTATTAAATATAACCTAGTCTATCTTTTTATTGTACTGAATAACTCCCTCGGTCATGTATTTGTATTCTAACAATCTGCGTTCATCTGATTTATTCGTTGTTAGTGCAATATTATAACTGTGAGGTATGAACTTATTGACTAGGTGTAATGGTGGCTTAGTTGTCCATCAGAATAAAAATAGTTCTACTTTTCTGAACACTGTATACAGCAAAAAAGCGATTGATGATTATGTCCGTCTTCATATCAAAGAGACTGATTAAACCAGGGCAAAGTTAATGTATTTTACTATTCAGTCTGATGTAATTAACCAAGGTACTAAAAGAGGATTTACAGCTAAAGAACAACAACCCAAAAGAGATTTTTATTATAAATAGCTGTAATAGAGAGGGTAAAAATGGAAACTTGGTTACTAATTGCTATGTTACAATTATCAGATGGGTCTGCCGGCCCAACTTTACCTATTGATGTATTTCCTAGTTATGAATCTTGTATGACTACTGCACATGATGCTGAAGATATAGTCAGAGAAATAGCCGTCAATCATGATATTGTTTCTGTTTTTTTTAGTTGTGTTAAAGATTCATCTTTAGAACAAACATAATT
>CAXIBS010000077.1:0-10300 GCA_964022585.1 uncultured Colwellia sp. | reverse complement strand
ACTTTAGTGATGTGTATCAACAAGCAGACGTTGATGGCGCACTTGCAGCATCAGTTTTTCACAAGGGCATCATCCCAATACACGAATTAAAAGCTTATTTAAAATCACAAAACATTGAGGTTAGACCATGTTAGTAACAACTGAAAATATCAATGAATTAGCATGGCAAAAAATGGATAACTTACTTCCTGCTATTATTCAACATGCTGCAACTGGCGCGATACTTATGCAAGGGTATATGAGTCAAGAATCTTTAGCAGCGACATTAGAGTCGGGTAAGGCTACTTTTTTTAGCCGCTCTAAACAAGCATTATGGGTGAAAGGCGAAACCTCAGGTAACTTCTTAAATGTTAAGCAAGTGCTTACTGATTGCGATCAAGACAGTTTATTAATAGCTTGTACGCCTATTGGCCCTAGCTGTCACTTAGGAACGGAGTCTTGTTTTCCAGAACAAAAACTTACTCAGCAAAACTTTTTAAGCCAGCTTGAACAAGTTATTGCAGGCAAGAAGGATGAAGATCCTAAAGAGAGCTACACTGCACACTTATTTTCACGTGGCACCACAAAAATGGCACAAAAAGTTGGTGAAGAAGGCGTAGAAGTAGCGCTTGCAGCGGTTGCAGAAACCAAAGAAGATCTATTAGGTGAATGTGCAGACTTGTTCTACCACACACTTGTATTGCTTGCTGATCAAAAGATCGATTTATCAGAAGTTATGGCAGTGTTACAAGAACGTCATAAAAAATAAATTATAACTTAAGAAGTATAATATTCGTTAATTAAGTAAAGCACCCTCTTTAATACTAATTTGGGTGCTTTTTTATAAAAAGGTTTCAATAATCCATATGATCCAATGGCAAACCAAAAAATTCGATGAGCTAACGGTTAATCAACTATACGACGCATTAAAGCTTCGAGTTGATGTTTTTGTTGTTGAACAATGCTGTTACTACCCTGATTTAGACGGTGAAGAAAATCAACTAGACAGGCATGCTGAAACACTACATTTACTCGGTTATCAAAATGATAAGCTAGTTGCTTATTTACGGATTTTGGCACCCGGACAGAGTTATATGGATTATGTAAGTATTGGCCGCGTAGCGACTGCTAAGCAAGCGAGAGGCTCTGGATTAGGACATGAATTGATGTCTGAAGGAGTAAAGGTATGTCAGCAACATTTTGCTAATCAAGCCATTAAAATTTCAGCACAAGAACATCTTACAAAATATTACCAACACCATGGTTTTAAACAAGTATCTGAAATGTATTTGGAAGATAACATTCCCCATGTTGCTATGCTTAAGCAGTACTAATAGGTATTCATCCGTACAAAGTATAATGTTATAAAACAAAAAAACTCGCCGAAGCGAGTTTTTTTAATTAACTTAGTAAGTTATCAAAAAATTATTAAATTTTTTTTAATAAAATTTCATTTACCACTTCAACTGCTTGAGTACCATCAACAGTTAAATATTGACAGTTACCAGAGTTAGCTTCAGCTTTATAAAAGTCTACCAAAGGTTGAGTTTGTTCATGATAAATACCTAAACGCTTACGTACCGTAGCAGATTCATCATCAGGTCGAATTACTAAGTCATCGCCAGTAACATCATCTTTACCTTCAACTTTAGGTGGATTGTATGTTAAGTGATAAGTACGACCTGAGCCAGAGTGAACTCTACGTCCAGCCATACGATCAACAATTACTTCATCAGGTACATCAAATTCAAGTACATGATCAACAGAAATACCATTTTCTTTCATGGCTTCAGCTTGTGGGATAGTACGTGGGAAACCATCAAGTAAAAAGCCTGGTTTACAATCATCTTCTTTAACGCGCTCTTTTACTAAACCTATGATTAATTCATCTGATACTAATTGACCAGCATCCATCACTGCTTTAGCTTGTTTACCCAATTCAGTACCTGCTTTAATTGCTGCACGCAACATATCACCCGTAGAGATCTGAGGAATACCAAATTTTTCCATTAAAAACTGTGCTTGTGTGCCTTTACCAGCACCAGGAGCACCAAGAAGTACTATACGCATATAAACTAACCTTAATATGTTAACGTTTAAAATAAGTAAAAATAATTACATTACGATGATGCTATCATCTATTTAAAGAGCTTATATGATCACACTAATGTAATAATTCTTGTGTATTCAGTTTTGTAGCGGCAGTTACTATACAAGCATGCCTATAACCACACAAGCCTAGCATACAAAAAAGGAGCACTCTTTAATAGTAAAGTGCCCCTTTTTCCGACTAAAGTCTACTGTTTGCTAAGCCTAAAGTTGCTTACTTAGTTATTTAGTTAAGCTCAACATTAGTTTATTTAAGCGACCCACAAAGCTTGCAGGATCTTTCAAACTACCACGCTCTGCTAACATTGCTTGTTCAAATAACACTTCAACCCATTGGCCGAATTTGTCATCATCTTGCTCATCTGCAACATGCTTAACTAAATCATGCTCACCGTTGATTTCAAAAATAGGTAATGTATCAGGTACTGCTTGACCTACTGATGCCATTAACTTAGCCATTTGACTACTCATATCATCTTCATCTGCCACGATACACGCTGGTGAATCAGTTAAACGCTGTGACAACTTAACATCTTTCACTTTACCTTCAAGTGCTTCTTTAATACGAGTAACAACAGTATCAAACTCTTTCTCTAATTTTTCTTGTGCTTCTTTAGTTTCAGCATCGTCCATATCACCCAAGTCTAAACCACCACGCGTAACAGATTGCAGCTGTTTACCATCAAACTCAGTTAAGTGACTTACTAACCACTCATCGATACGATCAGACATTAATAACACTTCAATGCCTTTTTTACGGAAAACTTCTAAATGCGGGCTGTTTTTAGCGGCTTCAAAACTATCAGCAACAACATAGTAAATCTTCTCTTGACCTTCTTTCATGCGTTCTACATAAGAGGCAAGCGAAACATTTTGTACTGAGCTGTTATCATTAGTTGAAGAAAAGCGTAATAAGCTAGCAACAAGCTCTTTATTAGCCATATCTTCAGCAGGGCCTTCTTTTAAAACTTGACCAAATTCATCCCAAAAACCTTGATATTTTTCAGCATCTTTCTTGCCTAATTTTTCAAGCATTTTTAAAACACGTTTGGTACAACCTTTACGAATTGCTTGAGTTACTTTGTTATCTTGTAATATTTCACGAGATACATTCAATGGTAAATCATTTGAATCAAGTAAGCCCTTAACAAATCTAAGGTAAGTTGGCATAAACTGTTCAGCGTCATCCATAATGAATACACGTTGTACGTATAGTTTTAAACCATGCTGTTTTTCACGGTTATGCATATCAAATGGAGCTTTTGATGGTACATATAAAAGTGAAGTATATTCAGTTTTACCTTCTACTTTGTTGTGTTCCCATAATAGTGGGTCGCCAAAGTCATGTGATACATGCTTGTAGAACTCTTTATATTCGTCTTCACTGATATCACTTTTTTCACGAGTCCATAAAGCAGTGGCTTTATTGATTGCTTCCCATTTTGCAGGCTCTGCATCGCGTGCTTCAACTGCCGGAGATGTTACATTACCTTCGTCATCTTTAACTTCAGCTACGGCATCAACTGCAGGAACTTCTGGTGTTAACATTTCTACAGAAACTGAAATATGATCTGAGTACTTAGTTACAATTGACTTTAAACGCCAATCGTCAGCAAACTCACTTTCATCTTCTTTTAAGTGAAGAATAATATCAGTACCACGATTAGCTTTTTCAATAGTAGCGGTTGTAAAGTCACCTTCACCAGCGCTAACCCACTCTGTACCTTTAGAAGCTTCATCGCCTGCTCTACGTGTGCGTACTGTTACTTTATCTGCAACAATGAAAGCAGAATAGAAACCAACACCAAACTGACCTATAAGCTGTGAATCACTTGCTTGATCACCTGACAATTGTGAGAAAAACTCAGCGGTACCTGATTTAGCAATTGTGCCAAGGTGCTCAACTACTTCATCAAGGTTCATGCCGATACCGTTATCAGAAATAGTCACTGTGTTATTTTCTTTATCACAGCTTACACGAACGCGTAAGTCTCCATCATTCTCATACAAATCAGCGCTTGATAAGGCTTTAAAGCGCAATTTATCAGAAGCATCTGCTGCATTAGAAACTAATTCACGTAAAAATATCTCTTTATTAGAATAAAGAGAGTGAATCATTAATTGAAGTATTTTTGCGTTATCAGACGCAAATTCATGTTTGACTGTACTGTTCTCTGTTGTCATGTAAACAATTCCTGCTTTATTTTCATTTTAATAACTGATTTGGTAAATACCCCGACGGTTAATACGGGATAAATCGTTGTTATCTTATTTGAGGATTGTTTATTTTATTTCAAGGGGGATAAAAAATAAAAATTACTCACTTTAATTGTGAGTAATAATGGTTTGATAATTTTATCTTAAAGATCGTAACTTTTTCGCCCAGATAAGGCGTGAGATAGAGTATTTCCGTCAACATATTCTAATTCACCACCAACAGGGACTCCATGGGCAATGCGGGATATATTAACTTGATATTGCTGGGCTAGTTCGGCAATAAAGTGCGCTGTTGCTTCACCTTCAACCGTAGGGTTAGTTGCTAAAATAGCTTCTTCAAATTGTCCGCTGGCAAATTGCTTGGCAAGAATATCAAGACCTAAGTCATCAGGACCAATACCATCAATGGGGGACAAATGCCCCATTAATACAAAATACTTACCACTAAACTCACCTGTTTGTTCAATAGCAATCACGTCACCAGGGCTTTCAACAATACACAAAGTTGTTGATAATTTACGTTTAGGACTTTGACAAATTTCGCAAAAATCTTCTTCGGTAAAGTTGCGACATGACTGACAATGACCAATATCAGCCATAGCACTCGCAAGTGTGTTAGCAAGCTTATTACCACCGCGGCGATTACGTTCAAGTAAATGAAATGCCATACGTTGGGCTGATTTTGCACCAACACCTGGTAAACACTTTAGAGAGTCGATAAGTTCTTGTACTAATGGGCTAAATTTCATATACGTAATTTAATTCGCTTAAAATGGCATTTTCATGCCTGGAGGAAGTTGCATTCCGCCAGTTAACGCACCCATTTTATCTTGATTTTGTGCTTCAACACGACGTACTGCATCATTTACTGCAGCAGCAAGTAAATCTTCAATCATGTCTTTGTCATCTTCCATCAAGCTTTCATCAAGCTCAACTCGGCGAACACTATGGCTACCTGTCATCGTTACTTTAACCATACCAGCGCCAGCTTCACCAACCACTTCCATTTTAGCTAACTCTTCTTGAGCTTTAGCCATTTTAGCCTGCATCTGTTGGGCTTGTTTCATTAAGTTACCCATACCACCTTTCATCATTCTTTCTCCAATAAATATTTTTAAAATTAATTAATAAGATGTGTTGTTGTCATTATACCAAGATGATTAGACAACAACAGCTTTTGATCTGCGTTTTTAAAAGATACAATTCATTTGCCCATCAAACATCATTTAAATTGCTGATATAGAATCTTCATCTAACGTGGCTTGAAACCCCTGCTGAAGCGCTTGTACAACAGTATCATTTTCTAATAACTCTTTTGCGTAGCCATAACGTTTATCATTAATATGTGATTGAATTTGATAGGGATCAGCTACTGTTTCAGTAACCGTTTTAATTGTTACATTAACTTGGCGAGATAAAAACTGACTGATATTTTGCTGTAATTGAGATTGTGCAGTATCGCTAACTAAATGCTTAGTTGCTTGGTTTAAACATAGAACCAAATGTTCATCTGTTGAGCTTTCATCAATTGTTGCATGTATAGCCAATTGCCTTAAGCGAGCTGTAAGTTCCATAGAGTCAATCATATGTGCCCATCTATCGACTTGATTTGCTTTTCGAATAGTCGCGGGATCAATATTTTCAGCTTGATATGGGTGTTCTGGTTTAGCTAGTTTAGGCGTACTTTGCTCTATTTTATTAGTATCTTTAGTTTCTGCTAAGCCCTTTTCTACAGAGTCAACACTACTGTTGTCAGCTTGTTCTACGTTTTTACTCGACTGACGCGCAATGGCGTCACCGAACTTTTTTCCTTGTTTATCCAATTGCTTCTTACGACTACGTAGCATATTACGTGTTGCTAACACAGCATTTAGCGGACTTTCAGGAATCACATCTGGTGAGCTACTTTGAACTTGAGTCGCCTGAAATTCTTGAGGTGTTAATGACTGCTCTTTTACTTGTGAAGGTTGCTCTGTTGTTAGCTCAACCTCATCATTTAAAATAAAATCTTGAGCTGATGTCGCTTGTTGTAACGGCTGCTCAAACACTGGTGTAGATTCAGTAAAATTAACGGTAGAGTTATCAGGCTTAGTACTTAGCTCTTGCATCTGAGCTGCTTGTTGCTCAATTTCAGCTAACTCTTGCGCAAGTTGCTGCTCTTTCTCTTGAATGTCAGATGTCAATGTTGATTCTGAGCTCACGGCTAAGCTAGGTGATGTTATTTCTACTTGCGGTGATTGTACTTGTGCTTGAGGAAGCTCAAAGAAATCTTCTTCTATTTTTTGCTGCTCAAAAGGTTTTGATACGTGTGTATTTGCCTTTTGCAGTTGCTCTTTTTGCATCGGCTTAAATGCAAACATTCGCAGTAGAGTCATATCAAATGCAGCTTGTTCGTCAGCAGCATAAGGTAAGTCTTTACGTCCATTAACACAAATTTGATAATACAACTGAACATCTTCAGGCGACATTGCTTGGCTAAATTTTTTTAGCAATTTTTCATGTTCAGGGGCTAAATCAAAGTGCTGCTGAACAACTTGCAAAATAGCAATTTGATGAAATAGTTGAATTAATTCTGCAAATAAACGGCTATAGCTTGGGGCATTACTCGCTATTTTTTGCGTTAAACTCATTAAGCTCGCACCATCTTGTTTTAAAAGATCAATAACAATTTGGTAAATCCAATTTTGATCTAATCCGCCAAGCATTTGCTGTACATTAGCTAAAGTAATACTTCCCTGCCCTTGTGCAATGGCCTGATCAGTTAAACTTAGTGAGTCTCGCATGCTGCCACGTGCAGCTTTAGCAAGTAATGTTAATGAACCTTTTTCATGTTCAACGGTTTCATTCGCAGTAATTTCTGTCAATTTAGCTTCAATTTGACTAACCGTTAGTGCTTTTAAATGAAATTGTAAACAACGAGATAAAACGGTAACCGGTAACTTTTGCGGATCTGTGGTCGCTAGGATAAATTTTACGTGTTCAGGTGGTTCTTCAAGTGTTTTTAATAAAGCGTTAAAACTATGGCGCGAAAGCATATGAACTTCATCGATAAGGTACACTTTATAACGACCACGAGTTGGTGCGTATTGCACGTTATCAAGAATTTCACGCGTATCATCTACCTTAGTTTTAGAAGCCGCGTCAATTTCAAGCAAATCGACAAAGCGACCTTGATCAATTTCAATACAAGTATCACAAGTACCACAGGGCGTCGCGGTAATGCCCATTTCACAATTTAAACTTTTGGCAAATATTCTTGCAATGGTCGTTTTACCAACACCACGTGTGCCAGTAAATAAATACGCATGATGTAATCTTTGTTGAGCAAGAGCATTAACGAGAACAGCAACAACATGCTCTTGTCCCATTAATTCTTCAAATTTTTTAGGTCGCCATTTTCTAGCTAATACTTGATAACTCATCTTAGTTGTACTCTTTACTCAACACATTACTTACTATCGGTTTGTATAAATTAATACAAACTTTATATTACTCGCCTGCGTATTGTATAAGTGAGTATGGAGTTAACTCCATTGACTCTAAACGCTTTTCTCCACCTAAATCAGGTAGTGAAATAACAAAGCCAGCATCTTTTACCTGAGCGCCAATACGTCTAATCAACTTGGTTGTTGCTTCAATTGTACCGCCTGTTGCAAGTAAATCATCAATGATCAAGACCTTATCATCAACAGTAAGTGCATCTTTATGAATCTCTAGAACATCTTCACCATATTCTAATTGATAAGCTTGGGTATAGGTTTCTCGAGGAAGTTTTCCTGGTTTACGTACAGGAATAAAACCAACACCTAATGCAAGTGCTAGTGGTGCTCCAAATAAGAAACCACGTGCTTCTGTACCAACAATTTTAGTAAACCCTTGGTCTTTATATTTTTCAGTGAGTAAAGTGAGCGTTAAAGCAAAAGCTTCAGCATCTTCTAATATGCTCGTAACATCACGAAACAAGATACCTTCAATAGGATAATTAGGGATAGTTTTGATAGCACTTTGTAGTTGTGCCAATTGTTCAGAAGTCATTTTATTCTTTTACCAAATTAATAATACTTAATAGTGGTAGAGAATAAAGCAAATCAAGGAAAACTTATAGTCAAACTTGATTAGAAGTACATTTTATAAGGCTACTTTTGGTAAGTATTCTTCACTAAAAGTATTAGTCAATGTTTCGACTGCAGAAATCAAACTTGTTTCATTAACAGGCTTACTAATAATATCACTAAACAAGGAAAACTCAGGTAAGTGTTTAATACTATCTAAGCCTTGTGTTGTCATAAATAAGATGGGAATTTTTGCACAAAATGGAATGTTTTTAAGGTTTTTACTAAGTATTACACCATTCATTAATGGCATAAGATGATCAATAATATAAAGGCTATATGAAGTTTTTTGTGCTTTTTCAAAACCATCTAATCCATTAACAGCAGTATCCACTGAATGTCCCTGCGCTACAAGTAAATCTCTAACAGTGTCACGTACACTCTTTTTATCATCAATAACTAAAACATTCATAAATATATTTTCACTGTAAAAACAAAACGTTAGCTACACTTACGAACTAACTAACAATTAACGGTCGCATATTACCTGATCTATCGCTAATAAAGAAGTTTAATATTGTAATACAAAGTTAATTTACAAATTGTTTTTTAATAAAAGTTTCAATGAGCTTAATACTTGAAGGAGACATTTGAGTATTATCTACTGTTTGGCCATCCATCATTTCTAGCACTTGCGTACTAAGCTGTTTACCTAACTCAACTCCCCATTGATCATAAGAGTTGACTTGCCATAATACCCCTTGCACAAAAATCTTATGTTCATAAAGCGCTAAAATTGCACCTAAACAGCTAGGTGTTAATGATTCCATTAATAGCGTATTACTAGGAGTATTTCCTTTCATCGTTTTATGAGAGGCTAAACGAGAAACTTCATCTGCGCTCGCGCCACCAGCTTTAAGCTCTTGTTTAACTTGTTCTAAACTTTTACCTTGCATTAACGCTTCACTTTGTGCGAAACAATTAGCAACCAAAACCTTATGATGTTCAGTAAGATCACTTGTACCTTGCAAAGCAACAATAAAGTCAGTTGGAATTATTTCATCACTTTGATGCATTAATTGCATAAATGCATGCTGACCATTAGTGCCTTCTTGACCAAAAACAATGGGAGCTGTAACCCAGTTAAGCTTTTCACCTAACTTTGATACAGATTTACCATTACTTTCCATGTCAGTTTGTTGCAAATAACCAGGCAATGCTCTTAATGCATGATCATAAGGTAATACAGCTAAACTTGGATAATTAAGTGCGTTACGGTTCCACATACCGATAAGAGCCATTAAAACTGGCATATTTTTATCAAAACTTGCTGTTTGAAAGTGTTGATCCATGGCATAAGCACCGGCTTTCAACTCAGCAAAGTGTTGATTACCAATAGCTAAGGCAAGTGGAAGGCCTACAGCAGACCATAAAGAAAAACGTCCGCCTACCCAATCCCACATTGGTAAAATATTTTTTGCATCTAAACCAAAGCTTTGTGCTTTTTCAATATTAGAACTCACTGCATACCACTGTTTAGCAATAGCTTTATTGTCATCAAGCTCTGCTAACATCCATGCTTTAATGGCCTTAGCATTTAATAATGTTTCTTGTGTGGTAAATGTTTTAGAAATAATAACAACTAAGGTTGTCGCTGCTTTTAATGTTTCTAACTTTTCAGTAACCGCAGCACCATCAACATTAGCTAACACGTGTACTTTTAATCCAGTGCTATGATAAGGATGAAGCGCACTTAAACCAACTTTAATGCCATAATATGAGCCGCCGATACCAATGGCGAGTACATCGGTAAATTTTTCCCCCGTGATCCCCGTTAATTTACCATTGCATACATCATCAACAATCTGAGCCATATATTGCTCAGCTTTTTCTACCTCTACAGCTTCTTTACCTAATACCTGATATTTAACACTTGATGGGGC
>CAXIBS010000076.1:0-10371 GCA_964022585.1 uncultured Colwellia sp. | reverse complement strand
TAGATGAAGCGCCTACAGCGGAAGAAGCAACAGAATCAGCAGATGATTTACAAGCAGAACTATCTGATCCTGATGATATAGATGCCTTGCTAGAAACCATGGCAGTAGACGAAGCGCCTACAGCGGAAGAAGCAACAGAATCAGCAGATGATTTACAAGCCGAACTATCTGATCCTGATGATATAGATGCCTTGCTAGAAACCATGGCAGTAGACGAAGCGCCTACAGCGGAAGAAGCAACAGAATCAGCAGATGATTTACAAGCCGAACTATCTGATCCTGATGATATTGATGCTTTATTAGCTTCAATGGATGCAGAAGAAGAAATTAGCACTATTGAAAATGACTTAGCTACTGAAGATGAAGAAAGCTTAGAAGAAGGTAGTGAAAACAGAGCGAAAATAGAAAGCTTAACTGAGGAATACGTAGCTCCTCTTTTAGCGGCAGATTTTAGTGATATCACAGGAAAATCGAAAGAGAAAGTAGCAAAAGAAGTTAATGACACACCAGAAGAGTTAACTGATGATTTTGATCTTGAATCACTTTTAGCTGATGCTGAAAATGATGTTATCGAACAAGCAACACCAGAAAATGATTATGATATTGGTGATGATTTAGCAGAAGGAGCATTTGATGAAAATACTCTTTCAGAGTTACTAACGGATAAAGCAACACAGCAAGCTGTAGAATTATCACCTGATTTTTCAGATCAAAATGTTTTAGCTGATTTACTTAATGATGATAATGGTGAAGAAAACCAAGCATTGGAAGCTACAGAAATAAATGATATTCAAGAATTAGATAGTTTAAATTTTGATGAGTTATTAGCTAATATTGAAGAAGAGTCTAGTGCGGCTAAGCAAGCAGCTGACTTCAATGAAAAACTTGATGTGGGTGATGACGTATCTCTTTCTGATTTTGATAACATAGCACCGAATGTTACCTCTGATACTGAAGTAAATGAGCAAGACTTTGTATCTGTAGATTCACTCTTGTCAGATAGCCAATATGAAGTAAATGAAAATGAACCCTATGATAAAGCTAATATTGACGTTGGCTTAAGTGAATTCCCAGAGTTTACTGATAATGTTAAACAGGTTGATGTTGATATAGATAAAAATGGAATGGCTGCAAAACTAGATTTGGCAAAAGTTTATATTGAAATCGAAGATGAAGATAATGCCAAAATGATTTTGCAAGAAGTAATAAAGCAAGGAGATAGTCAGCAGCAGGCTGAAGCGCAAAGCTTACTAGATAATTTATAGATGATAATAACGGCTGGCATGGCATAGTAAAATGATAGATAATGCGCCACTTATTTAGGTTAGATATAAGTTCATAAGAGCTGCATTTGAAGAGGTTTGCATGCGTTATGCATTAGGCATTGAATACGATGGTAGAAATTACTGTGGTTGGCAAAGACAAAAAAATGTTATTGCCGTTCAAGAAAAAGTTGAAAAAGCACTCTCAAAGATAGCTAATGAACCTATTGAGGTTATTTGTGCTGGCCGTACAGATACAGGAGTTAATGCGACTAACCAAGTTGTTCATTTTGATACGACTCAAACTCGTAAAGATGCGGCATGGACACTCGGTGTAAATACACATTTACCTAGTGATATTGCAGTGACTTGGGTAAAAGCAGTTGATGATGAGTTTCACGCTCGTTTTAGTGCAACAGCAAGGCGTTACCGATATATCATTTATAACCGCAGATTACGTCCCGCTATTTTGAGCTATGGTATTAGTCATCATCATTTTCCTCTAGATGAAAAGTTGATGTATGAAGGGGCACAATATCTTGTAGGGAAAAATGACTTCACCTCATTTCGCACAGTTCATTGTCAATCACACTCACCAATTCGTACTATTATGCACTGTGATATAACTCGCCAAGGTGACTATGTTGTTGTTGATATTAAAGCCAATGCTTTTTTACATCATATGGTCAGAAATATTGTTGGCAGTTTAATGAAGGTTGGTCAAGCAGAAGAAAAACCTGTTTGGATGAAAGAAGTACTTGAGCTTAAAAATCGCTGTTTAGCTGGTGTAACAGCACCACCAGAAGGGTTATATTTTGTTGAGGTTGATTATCCTCAACAATATAATTTACCTAAAAGACCTTTTGGACCACTTTTTTTAAGTTAATATAAAATTTCAAGTATTTATTTTACTAGCCCGACCAGTTTTTTATATAAAACGTAGGCTAAAGTGTGTTCTAATTAACTGTTAAATTCGCATTCTTTTTTAAATTGATTTTTTAAGATGATAACTTTCTCTAAAAAATTGATTTGTATTCGTTGCAATAGGCAAAAATAAAATTATGAGCTGGATAGAAAAAATTCTCCCAAAAGCAAAATCTACTCAAAAACGCAATATTCCCGAAGGCGTTTGGAGTAAATGTACCGCATGTAATGCAGTATTATACAAAGTTGAACTAGAGCGCCAAATCTCAGTTTGTCCAAAGTGTGATCACCATATGAGAATTAGTGCACGTAAACGCATTGATAGCTTTCTTGATCAAGATAACCGACAAGAACTTGGTGAAGAATTTGAAGCACAAGATGTTTTAAAGTTTAAGGACTCTAAGCGTTATAAAGATCGATTAAGTGCGGCACGCAAAAGTACAGGTGAAAAAGACGCATTAGTAGTAATGAAGGGGGAACTACATGGTTCACCGCTTGTGGTTGCTGCTTTTGAATTTTCTTTTTTAGGTGGCTCAATGGCATCTGTTGTAGGCGCACGATTTGTTGCTGGTGTTGAGTATTGTTTAGAGCATAACTTACCTTTCATTTGTTTTTCAGCCAGTGGTGGCGCGCGAATGCAAGAAGCCCTTTTCTCATTAATGCAAATGGCTAAAACAAGTGCAGCATTAGCTAAAATGAGTGAAAAAGGTTTACCGTATATTTCAGTATTAACTGATCCTACTATGGGCGGTGTATCGGCAAGTTTAGCAATGTTAGGTGATATTAATGTTGCAGAGCCAAAGGCACTAATCGGCTTTGCTGGACCACGTGTTATAGAGCAAACCGTACGTGAAAAGTTACCTGAAGGGTTTCAACGTAGTGAGTTCTTATTAGAGAAAGGCGCTATAGATATGATTGTTGATCGCCGTGAAATGCGTGATACTTTAGCACGTATGCTAGGTAAATTTATGGGGCAAAGTAGCACTATAGAAGAGATCTCTACAGAAGAAACCCCTACAGAAGAAAGCTAAATCAACAAATAGCTATGTAATGCATGGCTATTTTAAATAAAGACAGAAAATAGAGCTTTAAATGTCAGAAAATACTTCAAGCCACTCGAAAGATTGTAAAGATCTTAACGAGTGGCTTTATTATTTAGAAACACTCCATAATACCGAAATTGATCTGGGCTTATCTCGTATTGGCAAAGTAGCAAAGCGGCTGAATATTAACTTTGATTTTGCACGTGTTATTACCGTTGCAGGAACTAACGGCAAAGGAACTACTTGTGCTTTTTTAGAAAACGCATTACTTGAAGAAAGCATTAATGATCAAACATTGAGTGTTGCTGTTTATTCGTCACCTCATATTGAACGCTTTAATGAAAGGCTACGAATAAATAAAATGGATGTTGATGATCAACATTTTATTGCGGCTTTTGAGAAGATAGAGCTGGCAAGGGCTGATATATCATTAAGCTATTATGAATTTACTACTTTAGCGTCATTTATTATATTGATGGCTGTTAAGCCTGATATTATTATTCTTGAAGTAGGGCTTGGCGGACGTCTTGACGCGACAAATATTATTGATGCTGATATTGCTGTGGTGACAACAATTGACCTAGACCATCAAGCTTTTCTAGGAAATGATCGTGAAACTATTGGGTTTGAAAAAGCAGGTATATTTCGCGCAAATCAAGATATTGTTATTGGTGATAAACAAGCGCCTAACTCTGTTATAAAACACGCTGAGCAGATTAATATTTCTACTTCAGGCACTCTTAGCGAGGAAGCTAAAAATAAAATAAAAGTACGTGAACAAGACTTCACACTAACAGACCAAGAAAAAGAAAACTCTGCTCTTTGGCAGTGGCGTTATACCCGACCTACTGGTGAAACAGTCTGTCTTGAAAATCTTGTTACTACAGCTATTCCTCAAGATAATGTTGTCACAGCATTGATGGTATTAACACAACTTGAAGTACCGTTAACGACTGAGAAAGTAAATGCGTTAATAGATAAAACTAAAGTGGCAGGGCGCACTGAACTATTTATGAATCACTCTATTGGTGGTTGTGATGTAATGCTTGATGTTGGTCATAATCCTCATGCGGGAAGATATCTTGCAAAAAAACTAATGCAGTTAAAGCAACAGAATAACTATCAGCGTATAACCGCTGTGGTTTCTATGTTATCAGATAAAGATATCAGCAATACCTTAAAATCTTTTCATCAAGTTATTGATGATTGGTATATTGCTGAATTGGAGGTGCCAAGAGCTGCATCAGTAAAAGTTATGTTTGAAGAGTTAACAGACTTTAGTGATTCTATTAATTGTTTTGACAATATTACTCAAGCATTTAAAATAGCCAATAAAAATACAGAATCAACTGATTTAATTCTTGTTTTTGGCTCTTTTCATACAGTTGCTCAAATTAGGCGACTATTAATTTAAGCTGAATTTAGCACAGCAATTTTTTGGAGTATTCCTTGTCTACACCGTTTCAAAATCGTCTTGTCGGTACTATTATCGTTGCTGCTGCTGTGATTATCTTCTTACCTGACTTGCTTGATGGAAAAAAAGCCTCCAATCAAGCAAGTTTTGAGGCAATGCCTCAAGCACCGGAATTTACGGGTGAAATAATTAAAAAGCCATTTCCAGATCATAAAGTGGTACTAAAAGAAGAAGCAAAAGCTGCAAAAGAAATAGCGCTCGATGAAAAGCTAACGGGTACACAAGCTAGTAAGGGTGATAGTGACTTAGCCAAAGAAAATAAAGTAAGTAAGAGCAATAGTGATACATCAAAAGTAACCCCTGGGAAAAAAGCGGAAAAAATTAATACTGCTGTAATAGTGAAAGAACAACCAAAGTCACCAATTAGTAAACCAGCTTTAGGCAAACAGCCACCAAAATCACTTAATCAAGAAGCATGGGTTATTCAGCTTGGTAGTTTTAAGCACAAAAGCAACGTGGCAGAATTGGTTGCTAAGCTGAAACGAAATGGTTATACCGTTTTTACTAAACCGATTAAAACGAAAAAAGGCACCCTAACTAAAGTTTGTGTTGGCCCTGAGTTAATTAAAACATCATTGATCAAAAAAATCCCAGCATTGAAAAAACTAACAAATGTTCAAGGAAAAATAGCGCGTTTTTACCCAACAAAATAATTCATTTTTTTAAAAAAGGTAAGTAATTTTATTTTTATTCTGATAGAATGCGCGCCTCTAATCAATGAGAAATTCAAAACATGGTTTGGATAGATTACGCCATTTTGGCAGTTATAGGTATATCAACGCTAATTAGTTTGGCACGTGGCTTTGTTAAAGAGGCTGTCTCACTAGTTGTTTGGATCAGCGCCTTTTTTATTGCCAGTACATTTTATGCGAATCTAGCAAATCTACTTACCACCTTTAATGATCAATTGTTGCGAAATACTGCTGCAATAGCGATTCTGTTTATTACCACCTTAATACTGGGAGCACTTGTTAATTACCTAATAGGTCAATTAGTCAGTAAAACAGGTTTGTCAGGTACAGATCGAGTATTGGGCCTTGTTTTTGGAGCATTACGTGGCGTGTTAATTATTAGCGCTTTGTTATTCTTCATGGATGCTTTTACGGGAGCAGCAGCAAGTGAGTGGTGGAAAAGTTCTCAACTTATACCTGAATTTAGGTTAATAGTTGAGTGGTTTTTTGAATATCTTAAACAATCATCAAGTTTTCTAACTTAGTTTTATTTGATTAAAGTTAACTAAGTTTCTAGCGGAGTAAAATTCATGTGTGGTATTGTTGGTATCGTCGGTAAAACCCCAGTTAATCAATATTTGTATGACGGATTAACAGTGTTACAGCATCGTGGACAAGATGCTGCCGGTATTGTAACTATTCATAACAATACATTTCGTCTTAGAAAGGGCAATGGTTTCGTAAAAGATGTTTTTCATACGCGTCATATGTTGCGCTTACAGGGAAATGTTGGAATTGGACATGTTCGCTACCCAACTGCTGGTACCTCAAGTTCTTCTGAAGCTCAGCCTTTTTATGCCAATTCACCTTACGGAATTTCTTTAGCCCATAACGGCAATTTAACTAATGCAGACGAATTAAAATCTTGGTTAAATTCTGAAGCTCGTCGTCATGTAAATACAACATCGGATTCTGAATTATTATTAAATATTTTAGGTCATGAATTACAACAAAGTGCGAATGTAGCTTTAACGCCTGATGATGTTTTTACTGCTGTAGCTAATGTTCATAAACGAGTTAGAGGTGCATACGCTACTGTTGCATTGATTATCGGTTATGGCATGGTTGCTTTTCGTGATCCAAACGGTATTCGTCCTTTAGTTTTTGGTAAACGTGAAACTGAAAATGGTATTGAATACATGGTTGCTTCTGAGTCAGTGGCGCTAGATGCTTGTTCATTTGAGTTTGTTCGTGATGTTGCCCCTGGCGAAGCTATATTCTTCAGTGAAGATGGTCAAATACACAGTCATCAATGTGCTGAAAACCCTGTTTATAGCCCTTGTATTTTTGAATTTGTATACTTTGCTCGTCCTGATTCAACCATAGATAAAATGTCTGTTTATGGCTCTCGTGTTGAAATGGGTACTAAACTTGGTCAAAAAATTGCCCAAGAATGGAGTGATGTTGAGATTGATGTCGTTATTCCTATTCCTGAAACTTCATGTGATATTGCTTTGCAAATTGCACACGAATTAGCATTGCCATATAGACAAGGTTTTGTGAAGAACCGTTATATCGGCCGTACCTTTATAATGCCAGGCCAAGAGCAACGTAAAAAATCTGTACGACAAAAACTTAATGCTATTACTACTGAATTTAAAGGTAAGAATGTATTACTTGTTGATGACTCTGTTGTGCGTGGAACCACGTCAGAACAGATTATTGAAATGGCAAGAGCTGCTGGCGCTAAAAAAGTTTATTTTGCTTCAGCTGCCCCTGAAGTGCGTTTTCCTAATGTATACGGAATTGACATGCCAAGCGCAAATGAATTAATTGCTCATGGACGTGATGTTGATGATATTTGTAGCTTAATTGGTGCAGACAAACTTATCTTCCAATCTATCGATGACTTGGTGCTTGCTGTTGGCTCAGGAAATCCAGATATTAAATCTTTTGATACTTCAGTGTTTGATGGTAATTATATTACAAATGATATTGATAATGCTTATTTAGAAAGATTAGATTCTATGCGTAATAATACAAGCAAAGAAAAATCAGATAAAAATGCAGACTCTGTAATTGATATGCATAATGAAGGTGCTGAATAACACTACCTAGCGTTATACTTATGTTCTGATTTTCGTTCTATATAAATAAAAATAGCGAGCAATTTATTTGCTCGCTATTTTTTTTGGGCTATAACAAAGTAGTAAGGAGTTAAGAAACGTATTCTTGACCAAAACCCATAGTCCAAAATATTGCACTTAATGCCATAATTGTTACCAGTAAAACTAAGCCACAAGTTACCACTGAACTTGAATAAATAAAGCCTTTCTCTTCTGGAATATTCATCATAATAGGTACACCTGAATATAATAAATAAACCGAATAACTCACTGCAGCTAACCCAGCTAAGGCAACAAACCAAAGTACAGGAAATAATGTTGTGATGCCTACCATTAACATAGGTGTTGCAGTATAAGCTGCTAACTCTAATGATTGAATAAAAGTCGGATTTGAATCAAAAGTTTTTGCCATCCATTGAATTAAATATGCTAAAGCAAACACTCCACCAACTAACGCAGCGTACATAGCTACAGCCATAACCTGTGCACTTGATTGACTGATTTTTATTGGATCGCCTACGCCAATAGTCCAACCTATATGTGCAGCAGCATAATAGCTACAAATAGCTGGAATTAATGCAACAACTAAAATATGCATAAGGCTGTACATTAAGCTTTCATGACGTTTCTCAATCGTTTGCCATTCATCTTTAGGATGAGCGTATAATCCCCAAATATGATTTAATATCATAATAATTCCTCTTGCAGTCCCCAATAAATTATTTAGTTTTGTTATTATCGTTCGCTAAATAAACGTTCGGTAATGATAATTATTTTATACCGATACCTTATTTATGGAAGATGGTTGAGCATACGTCAAGATATGATGTAAAAAGAAAGGTAAAAATAGTAAAAAAAGCTATTTTTATATTCACAATCAAATTAATTTAGAACCGTAATAACTAATAAGCATAAAAACAAGAATCATTTTTATTAAGTTACTTTTATTCGGACTATTCTCATTATTTCAATTTCAAAGCCTGCAACTTTTTCAATATCGGGGTAATAAGTAATATTAACTCGATTGCCTTTTAAACTCTGGTAGCATTTTTTTCTTTTATATTTAAAAGGAACATCTACACCTTCAAGCATCAAAGTATTAAGTTGCCACTCTTCAGACTCACGTTGCACATGAGAAACAACCTTAATATTCTCTGTATGAGTTAGCTGTGAATGACGTTGAGTCAGTTTTTTCGCATCATTATTTTTTGAAGGTGTTGTCATAGGTTTGCAGTACTAATAATAATTAAAGGAGTAATTCGCACTAAATGACTATATAAGCGCCAATCATTAATATTATAGAATAGCAAAATTATGCACTTATCACTATGTTCATCATTACCAAAGAATAGATTCAAACTTATAGGGTTATAGGAAAATATAAACAATGGTTGAAGAGAAGGTTAAATCAATAATTGACAGTTTATCTAATTCTGCATCAGATAATTTTACTGATACGATATGCTTATCTCTTGCCAAAGCTATTAAAGCTGACTTTGTTTTTATTGCTAAGCTAAACCCTGAACGAACTATTGCAACGACCATTTCTTTAGCTACAAATAATGTAATTAAAGACAATTTCTCTTATCACTTGAAGTCCACACCTTGTCAAAATGTTAGTCAGGGGGAAATGTGTTGTCATACTTCTCAAGCACAAGAGCTATATCCTGATGATCAACTTTTAATTGATATGGGAGTTGTTGGTTATGTTGGTGTACCTTTAAAAAATAGCATAGATGAAACCGGTGCTATCTTAGTTGCCTTATATCTAACCCCGATTAAAAATGAAATAGAGGTAACTTCTTTATTTATGCTGTTCAGTGGCATGATTATAAAGGAAATGGAAAAGCAAGAGTTGATCGATGTACTCTATACCAGAAATAAGATTATAGAAGAAAGCAGCGATGCAATAATTGTTTGCGATAAAGACTATAGAATAACTAGTGTGAATAAAGCTTTTACACGGATTACAGGTTACAGTTTTAAAGAAGTAGAAGGTGAAAGCCCAAATATTTTTGCATCAGGAAACCACGATAAACGCTTTTTTAAGCAGATGTGGAAAGACATTACTAAAAATGGCACCTGGTCTGGGGAAGTGTGGAATAAGAAGAAAAACGGGCAATTATTTCCTGAACATTTATCTATTAATACTATTTATGATGAAAATAATAATATTGCTCTTTATGTTGGCTTTTTCTTTGATATTTCAAAGAAAAAAAAAGCAGAGCAAGAAATATATCGACAAGCGCGTTTTGACTTACTGACTGGTGTTGCAAATCGCTCATTTTTTATGGAAAAATTATCATTTGCTGTCACCTCTTTCAAGAAAAGTGAACAAGCAGCCTTATTGTTAATGGATCTTGAATGATGTACATGGCCATGATTTTGGCGATGAACTATTAATAAAGGTTTCAAACCGCTTACAGTCGTTAACTAAAAGTACAGATATAGTTGCGCGCATTAGTGGTGATGGCTTCGCAATTTTATTAAATAATATTGTTGATGATGCGAGCATTAATAATATTATCACGCGGATATTTTCTAGTTTTAGTGAATGCTTTAGCATTAATGACATTTCTATACGGTGCACGCTCAGTATGGGAGTAGTACTTTTTCAAGATGATACAGACGATGTAAGCACACTCATTAAAAAAGCTGAGTATGCAATCAGTCATGCAAAAGATAGTGGAAGAAACTCCTTTAGTTATTTTACTCAAGATATGCAAAATAAGGTCTACCGTCAGTTTGTTTTGAGAAAAGCGCTATCTGATGCAATAAATAATAATTTATTAACCGTAGTCTTCCAGCCAATCATATCAATTGCTGAGGAAAATGTTAGCAAGTTTGAAGCGTTAGTACGCTGGAAAAACG
>CAXIBS010000075.1:0-10395 GCA_964022585.1 uncultured Colwellia sp. | reverse complement strand
CCAAAGTAGCCGGTGTTGCTAATGGTACTCTGTTTCATCACTTTTCATCTAAAGATGTATTAGTACTCGAACTTTATAAGGACATAAAACGAAATTTTGCATTGCAAATAACTCCGTTCGAGTTGGTTGCTGAAAAATTAGAACAACAAACAAAATTGATTTGGCAACAAGCCATTGATTGGGCCTTAAACAATGCTGACCAGCAGAAGTTTTGTTTGCTAGTAATGCAATATCAGCCGCTTTCAGCTCAAAGTAAGGCACAAGTATTTGATGATGAATTAGCTTTTTTAAAAGAAATCATCTGCTTTGGGCAACAACATCAAATTATTTCGGATTACCCATTAGCCCTCATGTTAGACAATGTACATGGGCAGTTTCTCACGAGTAGCCAGTTTTTTATCAACAATAGTGAATTTGCACAAAATCCTCAATACACCGAGGCCGCTTTTAACTTATTTTGGGGGGCACTTACAACTCCATAGAATATGCTACTAAGCAAATCAATAGCAGAGCCTTTAAATCAACAGAGCCTAAGCCTTTTTAATAAACTTAGCTGTGACCATCATTTCCCCTACTCCCTGTACTTTACAATCAAGCTCATGGTCTTTTTTATCTAGCACACGTCTAATAAGCGCTTTAGTACCTATTTTAATAACTTGTGAGCTCCCTTTAATTTTTAAATCCTTAATAACTGTCACTTTATCGCCATCAGCAAGCAAAGCACCATTAGCATCTTTAACTTCAATAGCATTCTCCTTTTCTACTTCAGAAGGATTCCATTCCGCAACACACTCGGGACAAACTAAGTTAGCTTGATCTTGATAAACATACTCAGATTTACAATTAGGACAAGGAGGAAACGACATACATTAACAACTCTTAAAATTTGATTAACCACATAATAATTGCTCTAAGCAATCTTAGCGAGCATTAATCTATTTATCTAAATTATGCTATCACGCCAAATTAACCGACAACTAAACGACCTGAAATTTTCAGCTTAGTACTCGACTTAATACTTCTTCAAATATAAGTGCTTGAATTTTAGGGTATGTTAAATTATCAGGAATGCTTGTAAACGACTGAACTTCTTCAATTTCAAAGTCAAGAGAGCCGGAGTAATCACTAATTTCAGCAAAGAATAATCTGCCATAACTAATAGAGTTACCAATAGTAATTGAATAGTTACATACTTCATTTATGATAAACCTGGATGCGGCAGTTTCTTCTATTAATTCCCGTTTAGCAGCTTCAGTTGACGTTTCACCAGCTTCAATATGACCCCCCGGTATTTCCCACGTATCTCGGTCTTGGTGCTTAACAAAAACAAAACCATTATCATCTCTTGCAACAATCACAGAGAACCTTAAATTAACTGAGTTATCTAGCTCATGAAAATCAACGACCATTTTACTATCCTAAATTGCAGCCAAACTACGTACAGCTAATACTAAATCACTACTGGTTATAAAGAAGTAATGAAAGACAATAAAGTATTTGGCTAAAATATGAAACAAAGTAGCACTGAACAAACTGTCAACAGTCCACCTTTTCAGTAGGTAATTATGAGTACCATTCATTCCCGTATTTTATAATACCGAGTCTACAAAGGGTTAGTTAAGTCTGATAAAATTTTACAATGTATTACGTTAATTAATATAACTTTTAGGCCAACTTTTAAGGGGCAAAAATTGTCAGAAGTCACTATTCATTACCTTGAAATGAACAATATAAGCGAGCTAAACCCCAAACTTGAATCTAAAGGGGTATCCGTTATAGAAGCTGAGATTAAAGATTTCAGAGTAAATCGTTTTCTTTATCAATATGTCGGTGAGCTGTGGGATTGGACTGATAAGTTAAGCCATACCGATGAACAATGGAAAGCCTATGCTGAATCCACTTCTCTTCATACTTATATTGCTTACTATAAAGGAGCTATTGCCGGTTATTTTGAATTACAAAGTACTGTATCAGGTGATGTTGAAATCAAATATTTTGGTTTGGGTGAAAAATTTATTGGCAAAGGTTTTGGTGGTTACTTACTAACCTGTGCGATTAAAGCAGCATGGTCATTACCTGATACTAAACGACTTTGGTTACATACCTGCTCACTTGATCACCCTAGTGCTATTCAAAATTACCAAGCCCGTGGATTTAAAGTATATAAAGAAGAAATAGAGATTAATTAATTCCATTTATTGATCTTTGTTTATTGTTTAAAAAATTAATACATATCGAGTAACTTAGAAAATGAACAAGAGTAAACAACCTATAAATTCTCATGAAAATTATCATGCACATATTTATTTTGACGAAAACTCTACGGTATTAGCTAAAAAGCTGTGTGCCATTTCAGCAGATACTTTCCATCTTAGTGTTGGTCGATTCCACGAAAAGCTAGTTGGTCCGCATCCCTGTTGGAGTTGCCAAGTATCGTTTACCGCAAAAGATTTTTATAGCTATGTCAATTGGTTAGAGGCAAATAGAGAAAGTTTAACTATTTTTATTCACCCTGTGACTGATAACGCTCTGCAAGATCATACAGAGTTTGCTTATTGGTTGGGGAAAGAGGTTGAATTATCATTAGAGATATTTAAGCGTTAACCATATGATGCCGCGATATCGCACTTTCGGTATTTTAAAGACAAAAAAGGGTGATACTTTTCAATATCACCCTTTTCATAAACTACGTTTACTAAATGTTGCTACAGCTATTTAGTATCCAGCTTTTAGCTCGCTGCTTTCTTCAGTACAGAATTGATTAGCTAAATTACGAACAGATGTTGCTAGTAAACTAGCATCTACACCAACACCTACAAAGCTAGCACCTTTGGCGGCATAACCTTCTGCTAATGCTTTATCAACAGCTAATACTCCAGCAGCTTTACCCGCTTTAACAATGGTTGCAATGCCCTTTTCAACTGCCGCAACCACTTCTGGGTGTCCTGGATTACCTACATAGCCCATAGAAGCTGATAAATCTGAAGGGCCGATAAATACGCCATGAACCCCTTCGATTGCAACAATCTCTTCTAGGTTATCGATAGCTTGTTTAGTTTCTGCTTGTACGATTAAGCAAATTTCATCATTAGCTTTTTGTAAGTAGCCTTCAACACCGTTCCAATGAGCAGCGCGTGCCATTGAGGTACCTAAACCACGAATTCCTTGCGGTGGATACAGTGAATCTTGCACTAATTGTCGCGCCTGATCTGCTGTGTTTACCATAGGAATAAGTAAAGTTTGTGCGCCAATATCAAGTAACTGTTTGATGATTGCGGTAGTTCCCTCAGGCGGCCTAACTAGAGCAGGCACATCATAAGGAGCAACGGCTTGTAAATGGCTTTGAATACCGCGCAAGTCATAAGGAGCATGTTCAGCATCAATTAATAACCAATCAAAACCCGCACCAGCACCTATTTCAGCGCAAACGGTATCAGGTAACCCCATCCATAAACCAAATTGGGTTTTATCAGATGCTATCGCTTTTTTAAATTTATTTTGCGGTAATTTCATAGTGATAATACTTTCCTAAAAAAACTAAATGCCTAAACGAAATGACAAGAAATTGTGCCTAACGTGCCGTAATCAGCATTAACAGTATCGCCCGCTTTTACCGCAACTGGTGCTGTAAAAGAGCCTGATAAAATAATCTGCCCTGGCTCTAAGGCTACGCCGTGTGGAGCGAAACGCTTAGCAACCCAACATATACCGTTGGCAGGATGATTAAGCACAGCAGCAGCTAAACCTGTTTCTTCAACAATACCATTAATGTTTAAGATTCCACCACACCAACGTAAATCCATTTCTAATGGCTTAATTGGTCGTCCACCGATAATAATTGCTGCATTACCCGCGTTATCAGCAACGGTATCAAATACCTTACGAGTGTAACCGCTTTCAGGGTCTTTACGATGGGTTCTTGCATCAATAATTTCTAACGTAGGTACCACATAATCAGTCGCATTTAATACGTCAAAAATTGTTATATTTTCACCTTCAAGACGATCTTTTAAAACGAACGCTAGTTCCACTTCAATACGCGGGTCACAAAATTTTGATACATCAATTTGTGCGCCATCGTTATAAACCATGCTGTCAAGAAGTACACCAAAATCAGGCTCTTCAATGTTTAATGCTTTTTGCATTGCACGAGAGGTATAACCAATTTTATAGCCAATAACTTTTTGACCTTGGGCTATTTTTTTATTCACCCAACTTTTTTGAATGGCGTAAGCATCTTCTAACGTCATTTCTGGGTGCTTGATAGACAAAGGCAAACCCGGTTTACTATTCTCTTCTGCTTCTAAGTGGTCTATTGCTGCTTGTTCAATAATTTTTTCACTGAGCATACTAAAATCCTATAAAATACTTTAACGATTACATCGCAAGACTTTTTTGCCTATTTTGCAAGATAGTCGCGAAGATTGTTCTGATTAAATTTATGAGCTGGTAGCTCTGATAATTCAAACGATATGGCTAATCCTTGGCTGTCATAAATCGCAGATAAATGATCCGTTAACGTAGCAAATAACACTTTTGCTGCGTCAGCCTTTTGTTCTTCGGTGCGTCCTGCACCAATACGCACATGCAGATGAACAAAACCAAAGGTAGCAGTGCCATCTGCTACTCTAAAATGTTCACACTTATGTGCACGACAACGAATACCTGCTAATGGAAAAATACCTGTTCCAACAGCAGTATCAACTAGGCGCTCAAACAGAGCATCTAGGTTAAGTGACTCGTCGGTTAAATTACCCGAGTGCTCTAAAATAAAATGTGGCATAAAAATCTCTTATTATTCTACCGGGAAAATTGCGTTAATTTGGCCTGTACCTGAGCTACCGAAATAAGGCGTTACAACTTCAACCTTACCTTTGTACTCATCCCATCCTAATGAGCCAAGTAGCATAGCAGTATCATGCATAAAACCTTCGCCATGACATTTCAATGCGTATTCAGGAAGCATTTCAACGAATTCTTTCCATTCGCCCTGTTCCCACATTTTCACAACACGTTGATCAATATTTTCTAAAAATGGAGACCACACTTTATGTAAAAACTGATCTGACACACCATTTTGAGCAAAGCGATGCGATAATGAGCCTGAAGCAAAAATAGCCACAGTACCATCATAGTTTTCTTCAATTGCTTTGCGTAAAGCAGCACCCAACTTAGCACTATCTTCTAAGTCATGAACCTGACACATAGCTGAAATAGAAACCACTTTAAAATGCTTATCTTCATTCATATAACGCATAGGCACTAAGGTGCCGTATTCAATACCTAAAGTAGTATCTGAATGTGCTCTTACTGGCAAACCTGCATCATTACAAGCTTTAGCAATCAAGTCACCTAATTCAACATTACCTTCATAGTTATAAGGCATATTTTTAATAAAATGTGGTAATTCATTACTGGTATAAACGCCTTCAAAATGTGGGGCATTGTTAATATGATAACCAGAGTTCACCAACCAATGTGTATCAAATACGACAATGGTATCTACACCTAGCTCACGACAACGTCGTGAAATTTCTTTGTGTCCTTGAACCGCAGCTTCACGGCAACCTTTATGTTCGCCATCAAGCTCAGATAAATACATCGACGGTACATGTGTTATTTTGGCGGCTAATGCAAGTTTACCCATAATTCAATTCTCCTAATAATTATCATTGTAATTGTAATTGTAAATTAAGACGCACCTAAAACTGGTACCTTATGGGTGCCATGTGCAATACAAACATTTTTAGTTTCCATGTAGAAGTCAAAGCTCCAATCACCACCATCACGACCAATACCTGACGACTTTACGCCACCAAACGGTGAAGGTAAGTTACGGTTGTTTTCAGAATTAACCCAAAGCATACCTGACTCAACATGCTTAGCCATACGCATTGCACGACCTGTGTTTTCAGTCCAAATATAGCCAGATAAGCCATAATCAGTGTCATTAGCAATGGCAATTGCTTCTTCTTCGGTATCAAAACCAATGGTAGTTAATACAGGGCCAAAGATCTCTTCTTGAGCGATACGCATTGTTGAATTAGCATCGGTAAATAACGTTGGTGAAACATAACAGCCAGTGCCAAGATCTTCACGATGAATACCACCCACTTTAGTCGTTGCACCATCTTGTTGAGCAATTGTCATATAACGCATTACTTTATCAAAGTGCTCTTGATGCGCTAATGGGCCAACTTCGGTATTAGGGTCTAATGGATGACCTACTTTCAAGTTAGCTACACGTTTTTCTAGTGCCGTTAAGAACTTATCTTTAAGGCCGTTTTGTATTAATAAACGACTTGATGAAGTACAACGTTGACCATTTAAGCTGTAAATCATGAATACAACAGCATCTAATGCACGATCAAAGTCTGCATCATCAAAAACAATAACTGGGTTTTTACCACCTAATTCAAAATGTACACGCTTCAAGGTTTGTGCACCTTGCGCCATAATACGACGACCTGTCGCCGAATCGCCCACTAACGCAACCGCTTTAATTGCAGGATGCTCAGTTAAACGTTTACCTACTGTAGCGCCGTAACCATTCACAGTATTCCAAACACCATCAGGAATACCGGCATCTTTTGCTATCTCAGCCATCAACATTGCGCTTAATGGTGTTTTTTCAGCAGGTTTGTGAACAATAGTACAACCCGCTGCTAAAGCAGGAGCTATTTTCCATGTAGCTAACATAAATGGCGTGTTCCAAGGCGTTATAATGCCAACAGGACCAATTGGGTAACGTACAGTAAAGTTAGTGTGTTCATCTTGATGAAGTGACAAACCATTTGCTGCTTCTGGTGCTTTATCGGCAAAAAATCTAAAGTTTGCTGCACCACGGATGGCTGCTTGTTTCATAAATCTGATAGGTTGACCACAATCCATAGATTCAACTAAAGCAATCTCATCAGCACGTTCAACTATTTTATCTGCAAAATGGTGCAAGATTTGTTTACGTTTTGCACCTGACATATCACGCCACGCTGCAAATGCTTTCTCAGCAGCTTCACAGGCTTTATCCATATCTGTTTCTGTGCCTTCAGAAACTTCACCCATAGACGTATTATCTACCGGCGTTAAATTACTAAAGGTTTTTTCATTAGTATAAAACTCACCACCAATGAATTGCCCTAAAGGTGCATTTTTAAATCGCGTTAAATATTGCTCTGCTCTACTAAGGTTTTGCTCAAATTCAGACATTGGCCGCTCCAAGTTTTATTGTGGTTAATCATTTTTGTGTTTAATAATGAAACATTACAAACATTGTTAATTAAAAGGATTCGATTACCTGGTTAACATGTTAACTATTGTTTGTAATGCATGTCAAGTAACATCTTAAAAATACCTGTATTCTTTAAAAATTGAACAAAATGGCCTGTAGTTCATTGTATAAACTTAGTTAACATGTTATATATATTGCAACATTAATAAAATTAGGAAATGAGATGAGATTTTTAACATTTAATCATGCCGGTAAAGAGTCATGGGGTGCTATCACCGATGAAGGTGTTATCGATTTAGGTAACTTAGTTGGCTCAAGCTTATTAGAAGTTTTACAAAACGATAAATTAGATGCGATGAAAAAACTCGCTGGTGGCTTAGAAGTCGATTATAAAGCTGAAGACGTAGAGTTTTTACCGCCAATAAGCAACCCAGGAAAAATTGCATGTGTTGGCGTTAATTATGCAAACCGAAATGCTGAATATAAAGATGGCTCTGAAGCACCTAAATACCCAAGCTTATTTATTCGTACTCCAGACTCATTTACTGGTCATGATTTTCCACTTATTCGCCCACCAGAATCTCATAAATTAGATTATGAAGGGGAAATTGTTATTATCATCGGTAAAGAAGGTCGTCGTATCGCTGAAGAAGATGCTTATGATCATATTGCCGGTTTAACTATTATGAACGAAGGCACATTACGTGACTGGGTTCGTCATGCTAAATTTAACGTAACGCAAGGTAAAAACTTTATCCACTCAGGTTCAATTGGTCCTTGGATGGTAACAGCTGATGAGTTTACTGCTGAACAGTTTGAAAACATGCGTGTAACGACTAAAGTTAACGGTGAAGTTAGACAAGACGATACAACTGCTAGTATGATGTTCCCTTTTAAATATATCATTAGCTACTTTTCTAAATTCTTCCACTTAAAACCAGGTGATGTTATTGCAACAGGAACACCAAATGGTGCTGGCGCTCGTTTTGAACCACCACGCTATTTAGCTCCAGGTGATGTTGTTGAAATTAGTGTTGAAGGTGTAGGTACTTTAGTTAATGGCGTTAAAGACGAAGAACTATAAATACTATGACTAAACAGCTCCGAAGTTTCGAACGATCGCTCCCCATGACCTTATTACAATCAAGGGAAGCTGTGATGAAGAAATTTATTCCTTCACTAAAGGCACATGATTTAACATCACAGCAATGGCGAGTAATTCGGGCTTTGGAGCATGAAAGTAATCTTGACATGAGTACACTGGCACAACGTTGTCATCTACTTATGCCAAGTCTTTCTCGTATTATTAATAACCTTGATAAAAGAAAAATCATCGAACGTCAGGTTGTTGATAGTGATCAGCGAAGATCACTTATAAACTTAACGGAACTTGGTTTAGAGTTATTTGCTAAAGTAGCCCCTAAATCTATTGAACGCTATGTTGCAATAGAAGAAAAGTACGGTGTAAGAAAGTTAGAACTACTTTACGAATTATTAGATGACCTGATCAAAACGATGGAAGAAGAAGATTCATAGTAATTGTATCTAAACGCATCTATTGTATTTAGCTAGATTACTAAAATGGCTAAAATAAGTACTGAAAAACAAAGAAAACTTAATTATATAAGCATCATAATCTAGTCAGAGATAAGGGTGCTTATATAATATTCCAGTATAAAGTTCAAATATAGTGCACTCTACGCGCTACCCTCCTTCAAACTTATCCTTTCATTAGCTAGGGATACATCCTTGATGAATAAATTATCAGCGTGAGTTTAATTAAATAGAATACAAGCTATTTAACGCATTTTGACAGCCGGTAGTAAATACCAAGTTAATTGGGTTAAATAATCAAGATGAAATAAACCAAACAACCAAGTTAATCGTTACAAAAGAAACCAGTGTAGTTGGCAATAGTACTGCTGAGCAAAGCCCACCATAGTTATATCTCATACCGATAACTGCAAAAATACTAAACATTGGCATGCAAGCAAGTAAAATAGCAACATGTTGAAACAGTAATGGTATGTCTGGGAAAAAGATTAAGAATATAAAAACAAATAAAGGATGAAGAATTAGCTTACCTACCACAATGCTACTTAAATCAGTTACCATTCCTTTAGCCTTTAAGCCTACTAACATACCGCCAATTGCAAATAAGGAAACTCCAGCCACAGTTACAGCTAGAACATCAATAACTTTATTTGCTACTACTGGTAGTTGAATATCAAAAACAGTACTCAATATACCCAAAGCTATAGAAAGAATAATTGGATTTTTAATAAGCTGTGGTAATGACTTTACAAAGGCAATTAAAAAATGACTATTTTTCTGTTGTCCTGAATCGGCTAGCGCAAGTGCCAACGGCAAAATAAATAAATTTTCAACAATTAACGTTAGCGTAAAGGGTATTAAGGCTTCTTCACCAAACAGTTGTGTAATAATAGGAAAACCAACCATTAAGCTGTTTGAAATACTTGCGCCCAAACCAAATAAAGCACATTCCGTAATTGTTTTATTTCGAAATCGAGCCAAAATAAATAATGTTGCAAAAGATAAAAGTGAGCCTAAACCATAAACCAATAGGTAATCATAATGTAGTACATCTTGGAAAGATCTAGAACTTAATGCTTTAAATAAAGCTGCGGGTAAACCAATATTAACCACAAACCATGCTAGAGGACGAACATTTTCTTGTGGCATCCAGCCTGACTTCACCACTAAATAGCCAATAGCAATAAGTAAAAATGTAGGGCTAGTTAATGACAGAATATAACTCAAGTCTTGCATTGTACGGCTAATCTCTTTGGCTGAGATGAGAGAGCTCAAAGGCAGCTATTTTTCATCTAATGTATTAATATTTACGCTGTGGGGGAAAGCAAAGTCAGATTCATAAACACTAATTAGTTTTCATAGCTGCAAATTACTTAACACGTTAATATTATCACAAAATAAAAAATAATAACAAATAGATCTTCCCTATCAATTATTGTACTTTACATAATATAAATACTGATTTTTTCAAAAGTAAAATATTAACCCTCTAATTCAAAATATTTAACCTATTGTTTTTATTGTTAATAATTACAGAGTTGTATGTATACAATTATTCAATGGTACAAACGATAATTATTTTTGCTAAATAAGATAACTTTTCTAGCTATGGT
>CAXIBS010000074.1:0-10446 GCA_964022585.1 uncultured Colwellia sp. | reverse complement strand
TCATAATGCGTTCAAGCTCACGCTCGCGCATTTGTCCATGCGCCGTTACTATGCGGGCTTCTGGCACTAGTGCCTGTATATCAGCAGCTGTTTTTTCTATGGTATCCACATGGTTATGTAAGAAATACACCTGACCACCACGTAGCGTTTCACGCAGTATCGCTTCACGAATTAAGGCATCATCACGCTGTCGAACAAAGGTTTTTACCGCTAATCTTTTAGCTGGCGGGGTAGCAATAATAGATAAATCACGCATACCGCCCATTGCCATATTTAAGGTACGGGGAATAGGGGTTGCTGTGAGTGTTAAAATATCAACATTGCTACGAAGTTTTTTGATTTTCTCTTTTTGTTTAACACCAAAACGATGTTCTTCATCAACCACTAATAAGCCGAGATCTTTATATTTAATACTATTTTGCAGTAGTTTATGGGTTCCAATGAGGATATCTATTTGCCCAGATTCAACTTTTTTGATGACTTCATTTTGTTGTTTGGCTGTTTTAAAGCGAGATAACACTTCAATAGCTACGGGCAGATTAGCAAATCTGTCGCGAAAGTTTTCATAATGTTGTTGAGCAAGTAGGGTTGTTGGCACTAAAATAGCCACTTGCTTACTGTCATTTACCGCAACAAAAGCGGCGCGCATCGCTACTTCGGTTTTACCAAAACCTACATCACCACAAACTAGCCTGTCCATCGATTTTGTAGAAAGCATGTCACTAACTACAGCGTTGATGGCTTGTTGTTGATCGAAGGTTTCTTCAAAACCAAAACTGTTACTAAAAGCTAAGTAATCTTCTTTATCACGTTTAAATTGATAACCTGTATTACTAGCACGCTTAGCGTATATATCTAGTAATTCAGCCGCAACATCACGCACTTTTTCTGCGGCTTTTTGTTTGGCTTTACTCCAAGCATCACTACCTAGTTTATGTAATGGCGCATGTTCGTTGTCGGTACCTGAATAACGGCTAATAAGGTGTAAAGAAGCGACAGGCACATAGAGCTTGGCATCATTTGCATAAGTGAGCATGAGAAACTCAGTAACAATACCACCCGTTTCAAGGGTTTGCAGGCCTAAGTATCTTCCTATGCCATGTTCTATATGTACAACTGCTTGACCAATAGTAAGTTCAGCTAAGTTCTTAAATATTGCATCAGTACTGATATCTTGCGATTTATCACGTCGTCTTGATTGGCGAACATGATCGCCCAGTAATTCAGCTTCTGTTATGAGTGCAATGGCATTTTTCTTGGCTGTACCTTTAGATTGAAAAGTAAACCCCTGATTCAATGCATTGACGCTTATGCCTAACTTTTCATTAGATTCAATAAAATCATCAATGCAATTAAATAATACTGGTTTGATATTATCTCTGGCTAGTAATTCTAAAACACTCTCTCGACGGCCTTGGCTTTCAGCAATAAAGAGAATTTTATTAGGGGTTTCTTTATCATCAATAAAATGATTAATTAATGAAAAAGGGTGTTTTAATTTATGGTCAATGGTTAAGTCAGGTAACGCATTAACGTCAAAAACAATAGCACTTGTCTTTTGCTTCTCAGGTTCTTGTTCTTCGATTTCTATTTTCGGCGCAACAATGGTGATACGGGCAAAGGGTTTTATGGCCTCATAAAGCGCATGTGAACTTAAAAATAATTGCTCAGGAGGTAGTAAGGGTCTACTTGGATCATATCGTCTGTTTTCATATCGATAATCGATATCTTGCCAATATTGCTCAAGTGATTTATCTAAATCACCTGAAATGGCGAGCATGGTATTAGGTGCTAAATAGTCGCAGAGTGTACTTGTACTTTGCGTAGAGGTTGACTTGGCACTGTCATCACCATGATTTGTTTTATCGAAAAATAAAGGTAAATAATATTCAATACCCGGAGGAAGAATATTATTACTAACTTGATGATAAATAGATTCTTTATCGATAGAACTTTTAAACAGTTCACGATATTGAGTACGAAATAAATTGATTGCTGACTTATCAGTAGGAAACTCATGGGCGGGCAATAAATTGATATGTTCTACTTTTTCATTTGAGCGTTGATTTTCAGGATCAAATAAACGTATTTCATCAATTTCATCATCAAAAAAATCTAAACGAAAAGGCGTTTTACTCCCCATTGGAAATAAATCTAAAATAGCGCCTCGTGCAGAAAATTCACCATGTTCCATCACTTGATCAACACAACGATAACCGCTTGCTTCGAGATTTTGTCTTAATTGATGCAGATCTTTTTTATCACCTTTATTAACAATTAGGCTATTTGCCTCTAGGTATTCTTTTGGGGCTAGCCGTTGAACCAAGGTAGTCACAGGTACAATGATGATACCTCTTTTCATTCTAGAAAGTTGATAAAGTGTCGCTAAACGTTGAGAAATAATATCTTGATGAGGCGAAAAAGTGTCATAAGGTAGCGTTTCCCAATCAGGGAATAAACAAATGGATAGCTCGTGCTGTTCTTGCGATAGGCTAAGTAACTCTTGTTCTAATTTTATTGCGGAAGGTGTGTCATGAGTTACTAACAGTATTGGTGCATCACTTGTTATAGCACCTTGGTATAAAGCAACGCTAGCACTAGAGCCCTGTAAATTGAGCCAAGTTTTTTTGTCAACCTTGGTGGAGGTATTAGTGGTTTTATTTTTTGCTAAGGTTGGGGTTAGTAAACAGCTTAATTTGCTCATTAAATATAATAACTTGATAGATTGAAACTTATGATGGCTTATTCTAATTAAGGAGTAATGCCAATTCAATGGCTCGTTGTAGTAAAGGGAGATTTGACAATCTTTTATTTTACTTCTAAACCTAATATGGGCGTTGGATAATTTGCATTATCAATTATTTAATTGCGCTTTTTCTACCATTTCGTTTAAGGACTCAAACGAATATTGTACGAATGTTTATCCGGATTGGTATTCATTAATGGATGTATTACAAGGAATTAATATGAAAAATTTATCACCAAAAACACTTCTATGTTTACTATTGGCCAGCTTACTTTTTTGTACTAAAGCCCTATCGGTTGAACCTAATGAAATAGTCAATGAGATTGCTGTGCAACAAAATGTTCATCTAAATAAATCAACCGTTGAAGATTTAATTACGCTTAAAGGAGTAGGGTACAAAAAAGCCCAAGCTATCGTTGTTTATAGAACACAAATAGGTGAGTTTAAATCAGTAAGAGAATTAACTAATGTAAAAGGAATAGGTGAGAAAATTCTAACTGATAATAAAGATCGCCTTAAAATATAAGAGTGTAAACTAATTTTATTTATTTCTTAAAGTCAGCTTTTGCTGGCTTTTTTATTTTTAGTTAATTTGTTTTACTTTGTATATTCTTTTTGGTTATATTAAAGCTGTTTGTTATATTGAAAAGTATTTATTGATATGGCATCCTTACACTATCAATTTTTATCAACGTTTGTATTGGCAATGAATTTAACACATTTAAAAAAATTAGAAGCTGAATCTATTCACATCTTTCGCGAAGTAGCCGCTGAATTCGATAATCCAGTAATGCTTTATTCTGTCGGTAAGGATTCTGCTGTTTTGCTTCATCTTGCTCGTAAAGCATTTGCTCCGGGTAAAATACCTTTCCCATTATTACATGTTGATACGAATTGGAAGTTTAAAGAAATGATAGCTTTTCGTGATCAAATGGCGAAAGACTATGGCTTTGAATTACTTGTTCACCAAAACCCTGAAGGCATAGAAATGGGCATGGGCCCTTTCACACATGGTAGTGCAAAGCATACCGATGTGATGAAAACTCAAGGTTTAAAGCAAGCTCTTAATAAATATGGCTTTGATGCTGCATTTGGTGGTGCTCGTCGTGATGAAGAAAAATCTCGTGCTAAAGAGCGTGTTTATTCTTTCCGTGATGATAATCACCGTTGGGATCCTAAAAGCCAACGTCCTGAATTATGGAATATCTATAACGGCAAGGTAAATAAAGGCGAAAGCATTCGTGTATTCCCATTATCTAACTGGACAGAATTAGATATCTGGCAATATATTTATTTAGAAAGTATTCCTATTGTGCCACTTTACTTAGCTGAAAAGCGCCCTGTAGTAGAACGCGATGGTACCTTGATCATGGTTGATGATGATCGTATGCCTATCGAAAAAGACGAAGAAATTCAAATGAAGAGTGTTCGTTTTAGAACCTTAGGTTGTTACCCATTAACAGGTGCGGTTGAGTCTACAGCAAATACGCTACCTGAAATTATTCAAGAAATGTTATTAACGAAAACATCTGAGCGCCAAGGTCGAGTTATCGATCATGACAGTGCTGGCTCGATGGAAAAGAAAAAAATGGAAGGTTATTTCTAACCTACTATTTACCCAATAACATTTTTATTTGATTAGAATTTTTGAAGGAACACTTATGAGTCACCAATCAACATTAATTGAAGACGACATTCAAGCTTATTTAAAGCAACATGAAAACAAAGAGTTAGTAAGATTTTTAACTTGTGGTAGCGTAGATGATGGTAAAAGCACCTTAATTGGTCGTTTATTACATGATTCAAAGATGATCTTTGAAGATCAACTTGCAGCTATCGAAAAAGATTCAAAAAAATCAGGTACAACAGGTGAAGCTATCGATTTAGCTTTATTGGTTGATGGTTTACAGTCTGAACGTGAGCAGGGCATTACTATTGATGTTGCTTATCGTTATTTTTCAACGGATAAACGTAAATTTATCATTGCAGACACCCCTGGTCATGAACAATATACTCGTAATATGGCTACAGGCGCTTCAACGTGTGATATTGCCATTATTTTAATTGATGCACGTTACGGCGTTCAAACGCAAACACGACGTCACTCATTTATTTGTTCATTACTAGGTATCAAGCACATTGTTGTTGCGGTAAATAAAATGGACTTGGTGGATTACTCTCAAGAGCGTTATCAAGCCATTAAAAAAGAGTACCGTGATTTTACTGAAAGCCTAAATTTTTCTGATGTTCGCTTTGTTCCTATGTCAGCATTAAATGGTGACAATGTTGTAGAAGAAAGTGCAAACATGCCTTGGTATCCTGGTGCAACAATGATGAAGTTGTTAAATACCATGGATGTTGAAGAGAAAAATGAATTTACAGAGTTCCGCTTCCAAGTACAGTACGTTAACCGGCCTAACCTTGATTTCCGTGGTTTTGCCGGGACTATTGCCTCAGGCCATGTTTTAGTTGGCGATACTATTGTTGCTCTGCCATCAGGTAAAGAAAGTATTGTTAAAGAAATTGTTACTTTTGATGGCAATTTAGAGCGTGCTGATAAAGGTATGGCAGTTACGTTAACGCTTGAAGATGAGATTGATATTAGCCGTGGCGAAATTATTGTTAAAAAGGGCTGTGTACCTACATCATCAAAAGAATTAAATGCAACAGTTGTTTGGATGCATGAAAATGAACTAGAGCCTGGTCGTGAATATTACATTAAACATGGTAGTAAAATGACGACAGGCCATGCAAGAAACATTGCGAGCAAGTACGATGTTAATACCATGGAGAAACTGCCTGCTTCACAATTAGCAGTTAATGATATTGGCATTGTTGATTTTGAAGTAAGTGAAGAACTGCATTTTGATAGCTATCAAGATAACCGTGGTTCAGGTGCATTTATCATTATTGACCGCTTGAGTAATGTAACTGTTGGTGCGGGTATGATTAATCACGCTATTGACGAAAATATTCATGAATACTCAACCTTCGAATTAGAGCTCAATGCTTTGGTTCGTAAACAATTCCCTCATTGGGGAGCTCGCGACATTACTAAATAGGTAGTTATCATTTGCCTGGTCGTTATCGTACTTAATTACGGTGTATAAAGTACTTATTGTTTTACCATCAATAAGTACTTTGCTTCGATTTGAGTGCTGCCAACTGAAGGTAGATGGTTAGTTATGATGAAATATTTAGTTTAAGTTTTAATAAGTACCGTTAGCATGATAATGACAATTGAACAATGGCTGATGATTGGGGTCTTTGTCACCACCTTTATTAGTCTAGTTAAATACAGCAAAATGCCTGAACGGGTTTTCTCTGTAACAATACTAATCTGTTTAGCCTTATCTTTTGTTAGTGTTGACGATATTCTTGCTAATGCGGTAAACCCCGGGTTAGTGACGTTAATTTTATTAGTGCTTTGTTCATTTTCTTTTGAGCGTACTAGTATGTTACGCCGTTTGAGCCAACGTGTTTTTAATGGCTCTAAAGTAAAGTCTATGTTGAGGCTTTTCATTGGTACAGCATTCGCTTCTGCCATTATGAGTAATACAGCCGTTGTTGCTACATTAATCAATAGTGTTAAAAATAATAAATTAATCAATCCAGGTAAGCTGCTATTACCTTTATCTTATGCTGCTATCTTAGGCGGCACACTTACCCTTGTTGGCACTTCTACTAACCTTATTGTTAATAGCTTGCTTATTAAACAGGGTGTTTCTGGTTTTAGCTTTTTTGATTTTACCGCTATTGGTATTGTTGCCTTACTTTTCTGTTTACTTTTAGTTATCTTACGGGCGAGATCATTACCTAGTATTGAGCAGAGCCAATTATTAGTTCAAGACTATTTGCTTGAAGCAGAAGTTTCTTGTGATTCTAAATTAGTGGATAAAACTATTGAAGAAAATGGCTTAAGAAATTTAGACGCATTATTTTTAGTTGAAATTGTACGACAAGAAAGATTAATTACTCCCGTAACACCAGAAGAAAGAGTGCAAGCAGGGGATAAATTAATTTTCAGTGGTGATATATCAAAAGTACTAACACTGCAACAGTTTGATGGTTTAACACTTTTTGCTGAGCAAGATGATTTACTTAAAGATAACTTAACAGAAGTATTAATTAAACCAGATTCTGCCATTGCAGGAAAAACATTAAAAAAAGCAGGTTTTCGTGCTCGCTTTGATGCTGCTGTGGTGGCTGTTCGTCGTGAAGGTTGCGCATTATCAGGTAAATTAGGTGATATTGTTTTGCAATCGGGTGATTTTTTAGTACTTGCGGTAGGTCAAGACTTCTCTAGTAGAACAAACTTATCAAAAAACTTTTTTATACTGTCAGGACACCAAGCTATTAATATGTTGAGTGGTTGGCGTGATCAAGTGACTGTTTGGGGATTTATTGCTGCTATATTTACCTCAGTATTAACACCTATTTCTTTATTAAGTTGTTTATTCATTTATGTTGCCGTACTTATCTTTAGTGGCGCCTTAACGGTTAATGAAATTAAACGTCGTTTTCCACTAGAAATTTGGATGATAGTGCTGGGTGCATTAACGTTGGCAACAGCAATTGAAAATACTGGCGTAGCGGCAATGATTGCTAACTCTATAAAACAACTACTCGATGGTAGCGGGGTTTATTTAGCATTTATTGCTATTTTTGTATTAACTTTGTTAATGACTGAATTAATAACAAATAGCGCTGCTGCTGCATTAATTTTCCCCATTGCTTATAACATTGCTTTAGGTTTAGGTGTCGATCCCATTCCTTTTGTCATGGCTGTTGCTTTTGCGGCGAGTGGATCATTTATCAGCCCTTATGGCTATCAAACCAATGTTATGGTGTATAACGCAGGTAATTATAAATTAGCTGACTTTGTTAAATTTGGTTTACCAGTATCAATTATTTATAGTGTAACTGTGCTGTTGATGATCCCTTTGATGTTTCCTTTTTAATAAGTAAAACCTTTAAATAACAACAAATTCATGAGTGCTGCTGTTCATTTGTCTCTCATGTTATATTTTCAATAAAATTTAAGTTGAGTAATCATAATGAAAACAGAAAATACCGTATGGCATGAGCAACATATAACAAAAGAGCAGCGTGCAGACATCAAACAACAAAAATCATGTTTGCTTTGGTATACCGGTTTAAGCGGCTCTGGTAAATCAACCGTTGCTAATGCAGTGGATGCTTTATTATTTGAGCAAGGGTGTCATAGTTATTTACTTGATGGTGATAACGTGAGACATGGCTTAAATGGTGATTTAGGATTTAGTGATGAAGACAGAGTAGAAAATATTCGTCGAATAGGTGAAGTTTCAAAACTGTTTCTCGATGCAGGTTTAATAGTTTCAACTGCCTTTATTTCTCCTTTCACTGAAGATAGAGCCAATGCGAGAAATAAACTTGCACCAGGTGAGTTTATTGAAGTGTATATTGATACGCCAATAAGTGTTTGTGAAGAACGCGATCCAAAAGGTTTATATAAAAAAGCACGTAAAGGGGAAATCAAAGACTTTACTGGAATTGATTCAAACTATGATGTTCCGCAAAATCCAGAAATTCATGTGAAAACGGCAGAACAATCAATACAAGACTGTGCACAGCAAATAGTGAATTATTTGGCTGAGCAAGGCTTTATTAAAGTAAGTAATTAGAGGCAATATTATGCATTATGATGTTTTTAATGGCGATGCTGACGGCATTATTGCCCTGTTGCAGCTTCGCTTATCACAAAAGATAGAGCAGCCTACTAAACCTGTACTGATCACAGGCGTGAAACGAGATATTAACTTACTTAAGCAAGTTGATGTGAGTAAAGCTCAATCTGTTACTGTGCTTGATATTTCTTTAGAAAAAAACCATGATGCTTTGGTGCAAGTGCTTCAAAAAGAAATAGATGTATTCTATGTAGATCACCATCGAACAGGTGATATCCCTCAATCAGAAAAGCTAGTTAGTTTGCTTGATACTGATGCCAATACTTGTACCAGTCTTTTGATTAACAAGCACCTTAATGGTGAGTTTGTTACATGGGCTATAGCGGCTGCTTTTGGTGATAATATGCAAGCTTCTGCTGAAATACTGGCAAAGCAAAATAACCTGACAGTAGCGCAACAATCATTATTAAGTGAATTAGGTGTTTATATCAATTATAACGGCTATGGTCGAAGTGTTGAGGACTTACATTTTCATCCAGCAGATTTATTCCATCAACTATTGAAATACTCTGATCCTTTTGAGCTTATATACGAAACAAACTCTATTTTTAGCCAATTAAAAAATGCCTACTTAGCAGATATGGATAAAGCTAAAAATGCAGAAGTACTCTTTAATAATGAACATTGTAAGGCTGTTCAGTTAGCTGATGAGCCTTGGGCTAGACGTGTTAGTGGTGTTTTTGGTAATGAGTTAGCGAATACCTCACCAAACAAAGCGCATGCAGTACTAACTAAAAATGATGACGGTAGTTATACGGTGAGTTTAAGAGCGCCATTAACAAATAAACAAGGAGCGGGTGATCTATGTGCTCGTTTTCCGACAGGCGGGGGCAGAGCTGCTGCTGCAGGTATTAATGCATTACCTCAAGAAATGCTTAGCGATTTCTTTAATAGCGTGTCAGAATATTACTTATAAAAGATAAGTTTCTAGCTCAAAGGGAGATTATTTATGAGTTTATTAATTACAGGTGGTACAGGCTATATTGGTAGCCATACAGTTGTTGAGTTGCAAGCGTTAGCAAATGAGCAAGATATTGTTATTGTTGATGACTTATCAAACTCTTCTACTAAAGTACTTGATAGAATTGAAAAAATAACAAGTAAAAAAGTAACATTTATTAAAGCAGATGTGTGCGATTTTGAAGCAATGGATAAAGTGTTTAATGAGCATGATATTGATGCTGTTATTCATTTTGCTGGTCATAAAGCTGTTGGTGAGTCAAACGAAAAACCGTTAAGTTATTATTATAATAATGTTTCAGGCACTGTTATTTTACTTAAAGTAATGGCTGCACACAATGTTAAGAAACTTGTGTTTAGTTCATCGGCAACAGTCTATGGCGATAATGTTTCACCACTAAATGAAACTATGCCTACATCAGCAACCAATCCATACGGGCAAACTAAATTGATGGTTGAGCATATCTTGTTTGACCTAGCCAAGAGTGACAGTGATTGGTCAATTGCTTGTTTACGTTACTTTAACCCTATTGGTGCTCACGAATCTGGCTTGATTGGTGAAAACCCAAATGGTATTCCAAATAATTTATTACCTTATGTTGCGCAAGTTGCCGTTGGAAAACTGGCTAAATTACAGGTTTTTGGCGATGATTACGATACAGTAGATGGTACTGGAGTGCGTGACTATATTCATGTAGTAGATTTAGCTCAAGGGCATGTTAAAGCACTACAAAATTTAGATAAAATATCAGGTTGTAAAGCAATTAATTTAGGTACAGGAAATGGGACTTCAGTCTTAGAGATTGTGAATACCTTTAAAAGTATTAGCGGTCAAGATATCCCATATAAAATTGTACCAAGACGAGCAGGTGATCTAGCGACTGTTTATGCTAATGCTGATTTAGCCGGTGAGCTACTTGGTTGGCAAGCGACTAGAAATTTACATACCATGATTGCAGATACTTGGCGTTGGCAGTCAGAAAACCCTGAAGGTTTTTAATCATCAAACAT
>CAXIBS010000073.1:0-10499 GCA_964022585.1 uncultured Colwellia sp. | reverse complement strand
CTTTAGAGCCACTAGAACGTGGTTTTGGTCACACTTTAGGTAATGCGTTACGCCGTATTCTTCTATCTTCAATGCCAGGTTGTGCTGTAACTGAAGTTGAGATTGATGGTGTTTTACATGAGTACAGTAGTAAAGAAGGTGTTCAAGAAGACATCATCGAAATATTGTTAAACCTTAAAGGACTAGCAGTTAATTTAGAAGGCAAAAATGAAGCCGTTCTAACATTAACTAAGTCTGGTGAAGGCCCTGTAACGGCAGCTGATATTCAACATGATGGTGATGTAACTATTGCAAATCCAGACCATGTTATCTGCACCTTAACAGGTGAAGGTTCTATCAGTATGCGCATTAAAATTGAAATGGGTCGTGGTTACGTACCTGCTTCAGCGCGCCGTGATGCCGAGGAAGAAGATCGTGCTATTGGTCGTTTGTTAGTTGATGCTTCATTCAGCCCAGTAGTAAGAATTGCTTATGATGTTGACTCTGCACGTGTTGAACAACGTACAGATTTAGACAAGTTAATTTTAGACATGGAAACCAATGGTACATTGGATCCGGAAGAAGCTATCCGTCGTGCTTCAACCATTTTAGCTGAACAGCTAGATGCGTTTGTAGAACTTCGTGATATTAAAGAAGTTGAGCAAGTGGAAGAAAAACCATTGTTCGACCCAATTTTACTTCGCCCTGTTGATGATCTAGAACTAACTGTTCGTAGCGCAAACTGCTTAAAAGCAGAAGCAATTCAATATATTGGTGATTTAGTACAACGTGCTGAAGTTGAGCTTCTTAAAACGCCTAATTTAGGTAAGAAGTCTCTAACTGAAATCAAAGACGTGTTAGCGTCGCGTGGTTTGTCTCTAGGTATGCGCCTAGAAAACTGGCCACCAGAAAGCATTGTTGACAACGACTAGTTCGATCATCGTTTTTTTTAATAGTTTGAGAGAAGGATTAACTTATGCGTCATCGTCAAAGCGGTCGCCAGTTAAACCGTAATAGCAGTCATCGTAAAGCGATGTTCCGCAATATGGCAAGCTCTTTAGTTAAGCACGGCGTTATCAAAACGACTGTAGCTAAAGCTAAAGAACTACGTATGGTAGTAGAGCCATTGATTACATTGGCTAAGACCGACAGTGTTGCAAATCGCCGTTTAGCGTTTGCTCGTACACAAGATAAAGAAGTAGTAGGTATTTTATTTAACGAACTTGGTGCTCGTTACCAAGAACGCCCAGGTGGTTACACTCGCATTTTAAAATGTGGTTTCCGTACTGGTGATAAAGCGCCTATGGCTTATATTGAATTAGTAGACCGCCCAGTAGTAGAAGATGCTCCTGAAGTAGTTGAAGAGTCAGCAGAAGCTTAAGCATTAGCTTACTTTGTAAGAATTAAAAAACCGAGCTTAGGCTCGGTTTTTTGTTATTTGCTATTAAGTTATCTGTATTAACTAAAATTACTGAATATCTATATATATTTAGTTAATGTTATTAGTTGGCTTGTACTGCCATTTATCTGCGCTATGAAATGTATATTTAAAATAGGCATGGCTTATTATTAATCACATTAACATGGTGCTAACATGCTTCTGGTTATTTTCTGTAAGGTTCAATGAATAGCGCAAATGAATCGTTATATTGCATAGAAAATTAGTTGCTTCATAACAGTAATACCTAATAAAACGCTAATATTTTATTAATCTGTCGAGATTTATCATTATGTCTTCACGTAATCCTATCATTGCAGTTACAGGTTCTTCTGGTGCTGGTACTTCAACTACTACCTCTGCATTTGAACATATATTTAGAACCCTAGGAATTAACTCTGTAAATGTTGAAGGTGATAGTTTTCATCGCTTTTCTCGCCAAGAGATGGATCTTGAAAAGCGTAAAGCAATTGAGGCTCGTTCAAACATAAGCTACTTTGGTGATATGGCAAATGATTTTGATGCATTAGAGAAGCTTTTTACTACTTATGGAGAAAGTGGCAAAGGCATGATGCGACATTATCTTCATACCTTTGATGAAGCTGTTCCTTATAATCAAATGCCAGGTACTTTTACGCCTTGGGAAGAGCTAGGTGAAGGGACAGATCTTCTATATTATGAGGGGTTACATGGGGGAGTTGTCACCGAAAGCAACGATGTTGCCAAACATGTAGATTTGCTAATAGGCATGGTTCCCATTGTTAATTTAGAATGGATTCAAAAAATAATTCGAGATACTCGAAAACGTGGACATAGCCGTGAAGCTGTTACAGCAAGCATTGTTCGAAGCATGGAAGATTACATTTCGTTTATTACACCTCAGTTTTCACGTACGCATATTAATTTTCAACGTGTACCTACTGTTGACACATCAAATCCCTTTAGTGCGAAAGCAATACCAAGTTTAGATGAAAGTTTCGTCGTTATACGTTTTCGTGAAGTAAAGAATGTAGATTTTCAATATTACTTAAGAATGATTGATGGATCGTTTATGTCGCGTGTAAGTACGCTAGTAGTCCCAGGTGGCAAAATGGGCTTTGCAATGGAGCTTATCTTAACGCCACTTATAAGAGATTTGATTGAGCGAAAAACCCAAGCAAATAAGCAGCTTGATTGGATGAGTGACTTGTAAAACACCGTACAAACTTACTTTTTATTTAGTAGTATTCGTAAATAATTGCTGTATTTCATTTGTAAGATTGGCTTTTATCTTGATTTGCTCATCAATAGATACATTGTTTTTTTTATATTCAATAAGATGATCAGCTAGTGTTATGCTTTGTCTGCGTAGCTTGGCATGAAACAAGTTCTGTCTCGGTAAATTGCTTTCTTCAACATAATAAGTTTGAGTAACTATTTTAGAAAAAGATTCGCTAATATTCTCTATTTTATCGACATTAAATAATTTCTTGCCTTCATGATTTCGAGTCATTCCACGGACTCTATAATCAATATCAATCACATCAGCATCAAATATTTCAATAATATGGTTAAGTACTTTTAATGGTGAAATGATACCGCAAGTCGATAGTTCTATATCGGCCCTGAAAATAGCTATATTGTCCTGCGGTGACTCTTCAGGATACGTATGAATACATAAATGGCTTTTATCTAAATGGGCTACAAGTGATTCGGCTAGCGCTTTTGTTATTGGTTCTGCCGGCATTTCCTCAGAAATCATTAAAGTAACACTGGCTCCTTGAGGCTGGTAATCTTGCTTAGCTACATTTAATACATTGCCACCAATTGCATGGCATATATTAGTAAGCAGTTTATTGAGATTATCAGCGTTGAAATTGGATTTAATATATTGGTTGTAACAAGTCGATTGCTCAGCAATATAATGTAACTTATATAAAGTGAAGCTTAAACTTTTTGTTAAATTGTTGAAGCCAAATAAAGTAATTTCGTTCATTGTATGCATTCGTTGATAATTAAAAAGTCTGAGCTAATTTCAACTTTACCATTTAGCATTAAGGCGACAGAACAGTATTTAGTTGTAGACAGTCTGATAGCACGTTCTGCATGCTGCATTTTGATATTACTACCAGTGATAATAAAATGCAGATGAATTTTAGAAAATAATTTAGGCACTTCACTTACTAAAGTTCCACTTATTTCTACAGAACAAGCACTAACTTGTTGTTTCGATTTCTTTAAAATACCCATAACATCCACAGATGAGCAACTACCCAATGAAATTAGTATAGCTTCTAAGGGGCATGGGGCGCTCTTACTATTATCTGTATCTAACAGAATATGATGACCACTTTCTGAAGTGCCAAGAAACAGACCGTCTTCAATCCATTTTACTTTTGCTTTCATTTACTTTTGCTCTTGAAATTAATAAGAAAACTAACCGCAGTTGGGTGTTTAATTAGTACTTAGGTGATTGTAAAAAAATAGGTTGGTAACAATACGATGATATTGAGCTGTAATACATTAGCATGTATAGATCATTCAGAGTTTTGCGCAAGTAATACATTAATTTCGTTATCAAATAGGTTTTTGATTAAGGTTGCAAATTCTTTGATGAATGTACTTTGTTCATCATTGACAGGGTTATTGATAACGCCAGATAGTATTTCTTCGAGATCGTAAACAATGGCATCTACTTCACGAATTATCGCGTTGCGTTGATTAAAGCTTAACGCTTTATTTTGACCACAAACAGATATTACTTGTTCACTCAATTCAACTTCAATAACACTCATTACAGTATTAGTAGTGTCTTCTGTCACAACACTATTTTCAAATAAGCTTAAATGCTCAGTTAAATACTCAATAATATGAATGTAACCCTCAGTATTTGTAACCATGATAATTTTATGAACACCTAATGGATGTGATAATCAAATTATAGCACTAACTCTACAATTTTATTATTGTATAAATCAACGACAAATTTCAATTCATTAATGTTTGGATTTTAAGCATTATCAAAAATAATATAAATTTATAAATAGTCAATATGATGAGCTAACAGCTAATGTGTTACTAGCAGATCTAAATATCTATAAGTCAAACTTCTATACATACTAACCAACTCTCTGTTTGAATAACTGTTATTAAATTTATTAGCCCTTCTTGTACTCCAAATAGCAAGGAGGCTTGACGTCTTGTATATAAAAAAACTTTTACATATAAAGAATTTTACTGTTTTAAACACAAAAAATTTGATTGAGCTATTTTAAGTGGTTTATGTGAAATAGAGACTTCTGTACTGCTGACTTTTATACCAGTTACTTATAAAAAACCAGTATTTTTATGTAGATAGTCTGTTACAGATAATTACATATGGTTACATTTATGTTGATCAAATGTAAATATCTTGATAGTTTTATTGTGTAAAGTTTATGTAAAGTTTATGTAAAGTTATGTTATGGATAGCCAAGTATTGTGAATTTGTCTTTATAAAGCAGTTGATAATCACTTTAGCAATATGGAAATTATTACTAGGCATTATTAAAACAATATAAAAAAAATGACCTTTAAATAAGATTAATCTCTAAACACAGGGCAATATTCATGAAAGAAGTAAATAAATTAACTCAGGCGGTTAGATTAGCATTATTTGCTAGTGTATTAACCGTACCAGCGGTGGCGACTGCTGCAGATACAACAGATGTAGAAGTTAAGGCAGCGCAAACGATCAAATTTCAAGCTGAAAGCCAAGATGATGGCCTTGGCGAAGAACTTGATGAAGAAATGGAGCAAATTACAGTTACGGGCTCACGTATACGTCGTGCTGAATTTAGTAGTGCCTCCCCTATACAAGTTGTTAATGGCGAAATATCGCGAGAATTAGGTGTATTTGGTGCTGCAGATATGTTGCAAAGTACGTCTCAAGCAGCAGGGCAGCAAATAGATAATAGTTTTGGTGGCTTCGTTTTAGATAACGGCCCAGGTTCTGAAACTATTAGTTTTCGTGGCTTAGGTGCTAACCGTACTTTGGTACTTGTTAATGGTAAACGCATGGTATCTTCTGGCGCAGGTGGTGCACCGGCAGCTGCTGATTTAAGCTTAGTACCTAGCGTAATGATCGATCGCATTGAAAATTTATTTGACGGTGCTTCTACTGTTTACGGTTCTGATGCTGTTGCAGGTGTTGCAAACGTTATCTTGAAAAAAGATGTAGAAGGTTTTGAATTTGAAGCGAGTCATAGCCAACCAAAAGGGAGTGGAGGAGAAAAATCTAGTCTTTCAGGCATGTATGGTAAAACTTATGATAATGGCTTCTTCAGTATTGGCGCTGAATATAAAAATGAAGAAGCACAAGCAGTAGGTGAAAACCGCTTTACAGCAGGTTGTGATCAATTTATTTATGAAACACGTGATGGACGTCGTTTAAATCAAAATCGTACTACTGGACCAACAGCAGAAGGTTTTGGCGAATGTGATATCTTCCCGCTAACAAACCGTGTATTTTTTGGTGATACTTTATGGGGAAGCTTATATCGAACGCCTGGTAGTACTAACACAGGTATTCCAAACTTTAGTGAGACCACTGTTGGGTTTGATGCAGCATTTCATCCGTTCTGGTATGACGGTGACTCTAATGGAGACGGCATTAACGATAACGTATTTGTTGATGGCGATGGTGATGGTTTCCGTGATGTTTCTTTTAACGACCCATTCTACAACTATACATTATCTGATTATGCTAGATCTGGCGATCTAACCAATAAGTTAGAACGTATTAATGTTATTGCAAACGGTGAATATAACTTCCAAGACGAAAATGACACTACAGCCTATTTTGAAGGTATGTATGCACAACGTAACAGCGATGGCTTTAATCCAGGTGGTCAAATATTCCCTGAAATTAGCGCAAGCAATCCATTTAACCCTTGTGGTAACGGTAACGGAGCACTTTGTGGTGGTGGCCTAGTTGATTGGGGTCCTTCAACTGCGACGCCTATTATCAATATCCGTGGTGATAGAGATAGAGCTAAAACAGATGTATCTCAATATCGTCTAGTTGCTGGTATTACTGGTAATATTGCAGCTCTAGATAATGTTGGTGGTGGTAACTGGTATTACGATGCTTACGCTTCTTTTGCAAGTTCAACTGGTGAAAATAGCATTCAAGGTATTCATGCCACACGTTTACGTCATTCATTAGATACTACAGTACTTAATGACGATGGTAGCTATTCTTGTGGAGATGGTAGTGATGGTTGTGTACCAGTAAACTTATTTGCTGATAATATCTATCAGTTAGGCGGTGGTACATTTACTGATGCCGAAGCAGAATATTTATTTGTTGATCGCACAATAGAAACCAACATTGACCAATTTGTTGTGAATGGCTTTATTGGGGGAGACGCCTTTAGCCTACCTTGGAATGATGAAGTGGTTTCGGGTATTTTAGGTTTAGAATATCGTAAAGATACTATCGGTACTAATGCGAATGATGTTGCTACCGAAGGACTATTACAAAGTTATTTTGTTGATAAAGGTGCTAAAGGTTCACGTGATATAAAAGAAATCTTTGCTGAAGTTGAGCTACCATTATTACGAGGTCAAGAATATGCTGAAGAGTTAACGGTATCAATTGCAGGACGTGTTACTAAAGAAGAGTTTTCTGATACTCATTCTACGTATAGCTTAAAAGCGGTTTACCGACCTGTTGAGTGGTTGACTCTTCGTGGTACTAAGGGAACTTCATTTAGAGCGCCAGATTTACGCGAACGCTTTATTTTAGGCACCAGTGGTTTTAATGATGTAAGTGATAGTTGTGTTGTACCTGATTTAGCTCGTGGCACTGTTGATCCATTAGATATTAACTCAGATGAAACTTATGATGCATCTGGTGATACGCGTGAGCAGTATATTTTAGACTCATGTCTAGCTAATGGTGCAGATCCATTCTCCTTAGGTTTAAGAGCTAATGGTAATGACTCATTAACGTCTAGTTACAGTACTGAAATCGAAACATCAGGAACTAATAACTTAGAGCCTGAAACTTCTCTTTCGAAAACATGGGGCGTGATATTTGAACAACCATTTAGTGAAGATTTTGAGTTAACTTTAGGTGTGACTCATTTTGATATTGAAATCACTAATAGTATTGCAGAGCCTTCACATGCTTATGTATTTGATCAATGTTATGACAACCGAGAGCAGCCAAATGGTGAAAGTGCTTTCTGTGACCTAGTAACACGTGGTGATGATAGTACTGTTGATTTAATTACTCCTGGTTTTATCAACATAGGTTTTGAGTCAGCAGTAGGCTTTGATTATAATATTTATTACCAACAAGACTTCTTAATTGGTGATGAAAACCTTGGTGTATCACTTGATATTACTGCGACTAAAATGACAGAGCAAGCTTTTGATATTTTAGGTAGCTTTGATGATAACGTTGGTGAAGTAACAACACCTGAATGGCGTGGTGATGCTCATTTAGCGCTATCTTATCAAGACTTCACACTTCATTGGCAAGCTAAGTTTATTGGCGGTGGTGCATTTGATGAAGAAGATAGAGATGATTGGAGCAGTGAGTATGATGCTTGTACTGGTTTAATTGAAAATGGTGAGCCAGTAGAATGTCGTCCTATTCAAGAAACTGACAACTATATTGTTCATACAGCTTCATTGAACTGGGAAGTTGATAATTATGGCATAACGCTTGGTGTGAAAAACGTTTTTGATACAAAACCTGAATTAGTTGATGCTGATAAAGGACAATTCAATTACCGAAACATTCCTTTAGGTGTTGGTTATGACTTCCAGGGACGTACCGTATTCTTAAACTTTGCTATGAAACTGTAGCTAATAAGTTAAGAAGAAAAATCAAATGACTTCAAGATTTCTTGAAGTCATTTTTTATCTAAAGGAATAGTGAAAACAAGAGGAATCTATTATATGAACTTAAAAAAGAAATTTTTTATACTTTGTAGCTGTTTTATCGCCGTATCATTTACAGTTGATGCGGTTGAAACAAAAAAAGAAACTGTACCACTAGATGCTTTTGCTATGTTGCCTCAAATTAAAAGTGCAGCTGTGTCCAAAGATGGTAAACAATTAGCGTTGTTAAGAGCTGTAAGCAAAGAAGGTGGCTATATTATTGAAATTCGAAAAACTGATGCGCTAGGTGAGAAGCCTGTGCGCCTTGGTGCTGATCGAATGGAGATAACTAGTTTTACATGGCTTAATAATGACAAACTGGGTGTATCTTTTAAGCAAAAACTAAAAGATGGCAAAAAGCTTAGCTGGGTAAGTAAGTTTGCTATTGTTAATGCTGATGGTAAAGGTAAGTGGTTAGTGCCCTTTAGAAAAGATCGTTATGCTAGCTATAGCTTAATGGACTCTTTACCAAATGATAAAGATGAAATCTTATTAGAGTATGATATTAACGATAATGGCATTCCAGATGTTGTTCGTTTAAATATCAATAATGGTCGCTCTAAAACAGTACTTCGCGGTAATACCAAGGTACAAGGTGGATTTGTATCTGATGCTGATGGTGAAGTTCGGGCTGGTGGTGGCTATAATATTGCTGATAATAGTTTTGATTTATTTGCTCGTAGCAAAGGTAGCAAAGAGTGGAAGTTAGTTCACAAAAACTATGCTACAGGAACAGAAAATTATGACTTCTTAAGCTTCTCTAGTGATAATCCAGATGAAATTTATGTTAATGCTAACCTTGGTGAAGATAAAACGGGTATTTATCGCTATAACATTAAAACAGGTAAACATTCTGAACGTTTATTTGGCATAGGTAAAGTTGATGCTGACGGTGTAATGATTAGTCGTAAAAAGGCTGATAGAGGTAGATTGCTAGGTTTTACTTATACAAGTAAACATCCTGTTCGGTACTACACAGACGAAAGTGAAGCAGATATCTACAATGGTATACAAGCTTTATTTAAGGGAAAGTTTGTTAGCTACAGTAGTCGCTCAGAGGATGATAATGTTATTGTGGTAAGAACCTCTTCAGGTAAAGATCCAGGTACCTATTACTTATTAACCAACAAAAATAAACTAACTAAAATAGGCGAGAGATTCCCATTATTAAAAGCTGAGCACTTAGCCAAAGTGAAGTACATCAGTTATAAGGCAAGAGATGGACGTAAAATTCCGGCTTATGTCACAATTCCTCAAGGGAAAAAACCGTTTCCAACAATAGTTATGCCTCATGGTGGCCCATGGGTACGTGATGTTACTATTTATGATGAGTGGGCACAGTTGTTAGCACACCATGGCTACTTGGTTATTCAACCACAATATCGAGGCTCAACAGGCTATGGTATTGAGCATTGGAGAGTTGCCGATAAAAAATGGGGCTTAGATATGCAAGATGACTTGGATGATGCTGCCCAATTTTTGGTGAAAAAAGGCTTAGCAGCTCCTGATAAGTTAATGATGTTTGGTTGGAGTTATGGTGGCTATGCTGCTTTTGCTGCTTCAATGCGTGAGAATAATATTTATCAATGTGTTGTAGCGGGTGCAGGTGTTAGTGACTTAAATCGTGTTAATTCAACAATCAGTAACCCTTTTGGTCGTGAACGTCAAAAACCGACTATTGCGGGCGTATCGCCTATTGATCATGTTAATAAAGTCAATGTTCCAATTTTTGTTGTTCACGGTGATATAGATAAAATTGTGCCGATTAGACACAGTAGTGCATTTGTTGAAGAGCTAGAGAAATATGGTAAAAACTATAAGTACCTTGAACTGGATGAACTTGGACATAAATCAAATATGTTTGACTATAACCATAAAACTAAGTTCTATGGTGAACTACTTAACTGGTTTGATACACAATGTGGAATTTAATTAATTTGCCTTTAGCCCATCGCTAAATAAAATTAATTACTCTATATATTAAAAAGACCACTGACTAATTAATAGTAAGTGGTCTTTTTTTGTTTTGTAATATAAATTGTTTATATATTTATAATTACTTGGCTGTTTATGAGGCGTTGGTGCTTTCAAAAATTTTATCAGCAGAAGCTGCAACAAACCCTGTATAAAGTTCCCCGTTAGCTAATGGGTAACGCTTAGCAAACTCATA
>CAXIBS010000072.1:0-10537 GCA_964022585.1 uncultured Colwellia sp. | reverse complement strand
CGTATTAGAAGAAGATGATTGTTTTATTTCTGATTCAGAAAGTGATTAGTTTATAAGAAATCAATCATTATACGATAACTACATGTACAATGATTGCAGTTAACCATTGAGAGTATAATGTAATATCGAAGAAAGCCAAATGAGGTTGATAATCAGTAGAAAGTACAAATTATAATGAGTGTGATCACTGTGCCTTCTACTGCGATACTTCTCTATTAGCATTGAACCATAACTGCCTGCAGCACTGAACCAAATAACAAGATAGAGATACCCTGTTAATGGTGTTAACCAAAACCGCCTAATCTCGATGTCATGGTATCGTAGAACACCATAACTAACTTCTGGCGCTGCATAAACAGATATAACTAAAGCAAACAAGAATAAAACCCAACTTAGCAGTGCTAATATTTGTGCTAAATAAAACCATACATCAGGAGACTCTCTCCTTTCTTTGATTTTGTTTTGAGTCATTTCAGCTGATTTCATACTATTTCTATCCAGATTTATGCCATTTTAAACTTACAAAGAGACTTTTTTAATTATTGTTAATTAATTTAGTAAGTTTTGCTTGTTAAACATGAAAGTCACGGTAACATAACCCCCTTAAAAAATTCAGCACATTTGATAAAATATAAGAGGTCATTACATGTCAGTTATATCAATTACTGATGTATTAGCAGGAAAGTACCCTGTTGATGAAACTATTACCGTACACGGATGGATAAGAACTCGCCGTGACTCAAAAGCAGGTATTTCATTTTTAGCTATTCATGCTGGCTCTTGCTTTGATGCCATACAAGCTATTGTGCCTAATGATCTCAATAATTATCAAGTAGAGATTCTTAAGTTAACAACAGGCTCTTCAGTGAAAGTTACTGGTATATTAGTAGAGTCTCCTGGGAAAGGACAATCTTTTGAAATTCAAGCTACAGCGGTTGAAGTATTAGGTTTTGTTGAAGACCCTGATACTTATCCTATGGCTGCAAAACGTCATAGTATTGAGTTTTTACGTGAACAAGCACATTTACGTGCACGAACCAATATTGGTGGTGCCGTGACTCGTGTGCGTAATTGCTTAGCTCAAGCTATTCATCGCTTTCTACATCAAAAAGGTTACTTTTGGATTAGTACGCCACTAATAACAGGAAGTGATTGTGAAGGTGCAGGTGAAATGTTCCGCGTAAGTACTTTAGATATGGAAAACTTACCTCGTGATGATAAAGGACAAGTTGATTACTCCCAAGACTTCTTCGGTAAAGAAACCTTTTTAACTGTTTCTGGACAGTTAAATGTTGAAACTTACTGTAACGCGTTATCAAAAGTTTATACTTTTGGTCCAACATTTAGAGCTGAGAACTCTAATACTTCCCGTCACTTAGCTGAGTTTTGGATGGTTGAACCTGAAATTGCTTTTGCAAACTTATCAGACGCAGCAGATTTAGCTGAAGAGATGTTAAAGTATGTATTACAAGCAGTATTAGATGAAAGAAGTGATGATATTGCCTTCTTCCAACAACGTGTAGATAAAACAGTTATCGACCGTTTGAACTCAGTAATTAATACAGACTTTGTACGTTTAGATTATACCGACGCAATTACTATTTTAGAGCAATGTGACAAGAAATTTGAAAACCCGGTTTCTTGGGGCGTAGATTTAAACTCTGAGCATGAACGTTATTTAGCAGAAGAACATTTTAACGGCCCAGTAGTTTTACAAAACTACCCTAAGGATATTAAATCTTTTTACATGCGTTTAAATGACGATGGTAAAACTGTTGCCGCTATGGATATTTTAGCACCAGGTATTGGTGAGATTATTGGTGGTAGCCAGCGTGAAGAGCGTCTTGATGTTTTAGATAGCCGTTTAGAAGAAATGGGCTTAGATACCGCAGATTACAGCTGGTATCGTGATTTACGTCGTTACGGCACCGTGCCTCATTCAGGTTTCGGTTTAGGTTTTGAACGTTTAGTAGCCTATGCTACGGGTATGCAAAACGTACGTGATGTGATTCCATTCCCAAGAACGCCGAACAATGCTGACTTCTAGTTAGCTGCTAATATCGCTTTGCCTATTCAGGTTTGAGTCAGCAAAGCGGTTTTTATTTATTAGCTATTTTATTAATCAATAGAATAGCTAATAAATTTACTTCCAATAAGTTACTTTATCTTCGAAAGGTTTAGCTGCTTTTAAGTTTTGCTCTTTACAAGCACTACCTATATATAAAAAGCCTACAATCTCATCTTCCTTAGCAATGTTAAGGCCTTGTTTAACTTTTACATTGTAAGCTAAATCTCCTGTTCGCCACATTGCTCCGTAACCGAGTGCAACAGCTGCCATCTGCATTGCGTGCACTCCGCAACCTGCGGTAATAAGTTGCTCTTGAGCGGGAACTTTATCATGTTTGGTATATTTGGTACTCACCACAATAATCATAGGTGCCCTAAAAGGCATTTTAGCAATTTTTTCTAAATTAGCATTTTCATCACTACTTTGTACTAATAAATCACTAAGCCTTTGTAACCCCTCTCCCGTTATCACTGTGAAATGCCAAGGTTGCAGGCAAGCATGATCTGGTACTCTCATACCAGCAGCTAAAATTTTATCTAATTCTTCATTTTCGGGTGCAGGAGCTGTCAATACTGGTGTGGATTGACGCTGCAATAGTAAATCGATGCTGTTCATAGTTTTTTATGTGAATCTAAATAATATGCATTAGTATATACCTGTTCCCTTTTAAAGTGCACTGTGAAATGAAATTGATTGATGAGTATAAAGAGTAAGATAGTGATCACATATATAAATCAATCAGATATAGTTATTTTTCTTGACTTAATTATGTACTAGCATCACTATCGAGGTTCACCTATTCGGTTAAATATAAATAGCCACCAATAAAAGTAACATTATGAATATCGCTCCTACCCAGCATAAATTAGTGTCGAATCAACACCTAGTGTTGACAGCCTTGTGTTATGACAATCAGGTCATTCGCCTGTGGCCATTTTATGCGGTGAGCTCAAATTAATTAGATTATTTATAAATATTTTACTTAAGCCGCAAAACTTACCTTTTGCGGCTTTTTTTATACCTAAAATTTATTGTTCAACAATAAAATCAAAATGAAAGGAATATGAAATGCGTGTAACGGTTGCCTATTTAGCAGTGTTACTAATTTGGTCTACTACACCTTTAGCTATTGTATGGAGTAGTGAAACCATTGATCCGACAATGGCGGTTTTATTACGCATGCTAATCGCAGTTATATTAGGTTCTTTTATTATTCTGATAAGTAAAATTGAATTACCCTGGCATAAACAAGCGGTTAAGTTATACGCTTTCTCTGCATTAGGTATCTTTGGTGGCATGTCATTTTCTTATTTGGCTGCAGGTTATTTATCATCTGGAATTTTATCCCTGTCTTTTGGTTTAGCACCAGTATTTTCAGCAGTACTTGCTAGAAGAATTCTTGCTGAGCCCAAAATATCGATCGTGCGTAAACTATCAATGTTATTGTCTTTAGTTGGCTTAGCATTAGTTTGTTCAGACAAGTTCTCATTTGAAGGAAATAGTATTTACGGTTTAGTTTTTATACTAACGGCTGTTTTTCTTTTTAGCCTGAGCGGTGTATTAGTTAAAAGTATTTCTTTGGCAATCCACCCGCTATCAACAACAGTAGGTGCTTTAATCGTTTCTTTACCATTATTTATTATAAATTGGTTATTGCTTGATGGAAGTATAGAGACGAGTGATTGGCAAATGAGATCCATTTGGTCGACTATTTATTTAGGAATATTTGGATCATTAATTGGTTTTTTTGCCTACTTTTTTGTACTGCAAAAACTAACACCAAGTACTGTAGCCCTTATTACATTAGTAACTCCCGTCATCGCTTTATATTTAGGATCGGTACTTAATAATGAAGTAATCAGTAATAAAATATTATTAGGTGCTTTTTTGATTATTCTCGGATTAGCAATATATCATTGGGGAGAACTTTTAATGAAAAGGCTACGTAGATAAGGTTCATACTAAAAGTCAGTTTACCGATAATGTGCAAACTGACTTAATAGTTTAAATTTGTTTACAAGAACTTAAGTTAACACCTGTTCATTTTCTTTTAAGAACATTTTTGACAGGTAATAGTCAACGCTTGTGTAACGACCTGCTCCAATAAAGAATAAAGCTAAAAGCATAATAAAGTAAGTTGCTGAAAATTCTATACCATTATTCAATACAACAATATTACCATTTTCATATAACCAGTCAGTGTTTCCATTTTCTTCAAGTAAACTTTTCATTGCTTCTATGCGTCTACCTGTTTCTATACTATTTTCTAAACTTGCTTCAGCTTGCTCAATGCCAACCCAAGTCAAAACTTTTGCAGCACTTGTATCTGGATTAGTTGGAGTTATTGCAAACCATCCATTTGGCGCATGAACAGTTGTTGCAGCAACAATCATTGTGAACATTAACGGAATAGAAATTAATCGAGTAAAAACACCAACAAGTAATAACCAACCACCAAAAAATTCAACTAATATAACAAGATTTGCTAACAATGCAGGAAATGGCAAACCTAAGCCCCAATCACTATTGCCAAACCATGCAATTATATTTGGATCTGCCATAAAAGAGGCAATGCCTGTTACTTCCTCATTCAATAGTTGAGTTTTACTAAACCCAGCCATAATAAATACTGGAGCAAGGTATAAACGCAACAATAAAGCAGGAACGCCATTAAAGTTAGGAAGTTTATTCAAAAAGCTATTATAAGTTGATAGTAGTAAAGACATTGTTATTGATCTCTATTGAGTTACATTTATTTACATTCAAGGTTCTAACTTATAAGAACCCACAAACTTAAAAATACTTTCATCTATTTAATTAAAAAGATACAAAACTAAAATTTGAATGTGTAAAAGACTCATTTATTTACAATCTACCTAGTCAAATTTGCGGCCAATTAGGTTAAGATAATGTTAATTCGTTATTTTATATTGATAGATGATTTTATGAGTAAGTTAGTAAACCTATGTAAACGTATTGTTAGCGGCATTTGGGCCTTATTCACCCTAACACGCTCTGTTGTTTTAAACTCAATTTTTATATTACTTTTCGTTGGCTTTCTCATTGCAATTTTTAGTGATGCTGAAAAAGTCATTGTGCCAAATAAGTCGGCATTAATATTAAATTTACAAGGCGACTTAGTTGAACAAAAACGAGAAGTGAATCCAATGGATGCTCTATTAATGGAAGCATTCGATGAAAAAGAAGATAACCCTGAAGTGCTATTAGCAAATCTTCTTGATGTTATTGCTAAAGCACAAAATGATGATCGGGTGCAATTATTAGTTTTACAACTGTCAGGCTTAAAATCTGCTGGGCTAAGTAAGTTACAAGATGTTGGCGCTGCTTTAATTAAATTCAAAACATCAGGTAAAAAAATCATCGCTTTAGGTGATGGCTTTTCACAAGATCAATATTACCTTGCTAGTCACGCCGATGATATATGGATGAACCCACAAGGCTTTATGTTACTTGATGGTTACAGCCGCCATAGTTTGTATTTTAAATCTGCATTAGAAAAACTTTCTATTAATTCCCATATATTTCGTGTTGGCACATTTAAGTCTGCAGTAGAGCCTTTTATACGTGATGATATGTCTGACGAAGCAAAACAGGCAAATACTCTATGGCTAAATGATTTATGGCAACAATATAAGGTTGATGTTGCTAAACAAAGAGGCTTTAGTGTTAGTAATTTTGATGACAAAATAGAAAACTTATTAACTAAATTTACCAACGCAAATAATAGCTTTGCTGATTATGCCTTAGATAATAATTGGGTTGATCAACTTAAAACACGCAACCAAATGCGTAATGACTTAATTAGCTTAGTTGGTAAAAATAAAAAAGGTGATAGCTACAACCATATTGGTTACAAAAACTATTTAGCGGCAACCTCTTCAATGCAAATTGGAGAAAGTAATTTAAATAATAAGGTTGCTGTTATTATTGCCAAAGGTCCTATTTTAAATGGTACACAAAAGCCAGGAACTATTGGCGGTGATTCAACAGCAAAATTACTTCGTCAAGCTCGTACAGATGATAAAGTAAAAGCGGTTGTACTCAGAGTGGATAGCCCAGGTGGTAGTGCATTTGCTTCAGAAATAATTCGCCAAGAAGTAGAACGTTTAAAAGCTGCAGGAAAACCTGTAGTTGCATCAATGGGAACTTATGCTGCATCAGGTGGTTATTGGATTTCTGCATCAGCAGATCAAATAATTGCCTCTCCCTCAACTATTACGGGCTCTATTGGCATATTTGGTATGATAATGACCTTTGAGGACTCTTTAAGTAAATTAGGAATTCATACTGATGGGGTTGGCACTACAGATATCTCAGGTTTTAGTCCAACTCGCCCATTAACAAAAGGCATGTCGCAATTATTTCAATTGAGCATTAATAAGGGCTACCAAGATTTTATAAGCTTAGTTGCAACAAACCGTAATATGACTTTGTCGCAGGTTGATGCCGTTGCACAAGGAAGAGTATGGTCTGGTAAAAAAGCAAAAGAGCTTGGTTTAGTTGATGAGTTAGGTAACTTATCTGATGCAATAGCCTCTGCCGCTAATTTAGCTCAACTTGATCAATACGATACCTTGATAATTAAAAAGCAGCCTTCCACTCATAATTTACTTCTCAAAAAAATGATGGGAGAAGCCTACTCTTTTGCCAATGCAGCTTTTGGAACAACTCATAATGTAACAGAGGATAATTTATCTTCTATGGCAAGCGTTACGAATAAACCAATGACACAGTTTATTAACCTGTTGCAAACTGAAGTTAGTAAAATGAACCAATTTAATGATCCCCAAGGCATGTATACCTTGTGCCTTGTTTGTAATGTTCAGTAAGTGGAAATCTCTATGAAAAAGCATATATATGTAGCTTATACTGGTGGAACTATTGGTATGAAACAAAGTGATAATGGCTTTGTTCCTATTGATGGTCACTTAACGGATTCGATCAATTCCTTGCCAGAATTTCATCGTGAAGAAATGCCCACCTTTACAATTAATGAATACCAACCATTAATTGATTCATCAAATATGACACCGAGCGATTGGCAGCGTATCGCTGACGATATTAAGTCAAACTATGATAAATATGATGGTTTTGTTGTTTTACACGGCACTGATACCATGGCATTTACCAGCTCTGCACTGTCATTTATGTTTGAGAATTTAAGTAAGCCCATTATTATCACGGGATCGCAAATTCCCCTAAGCCAATTACGATCTGATGGACAAGTCAACGTATTGAATGCTTTATATGTTGCAGCAAATTACCCTATCAATGAAGTTGGACTTTTTTTTAATAATCGACTTTACCGTGGCAATCGCTCTATTAAAGCTTATGCCGATGGTTTCAATGCGTTTGATTCGCCTAACATGCCTCCGCTTATTGAAGCAGGTATTAATATTAATGTAGTGGCGGGCAAAATATCATCATGTGTTGAGTTAGATAAAAAAGTGACTGTGCGTAATATTACTCCTCAGCCAATTGGTGTTGTACATTTATATCCCGGCATTAGTAGTGATGTTATCAGAAATACAATCAGGCAACCTGTTAAAGCTCTAATATTAAGAAGTTATGGTGTAGGAAATGCTCCACAAGATGCTGAGTTACTGAGTTGTTTAGCACAAGCAAAAGCACAAGAAATAGTGGTTATAAATTGTAGCCAGTGTATTAAAGGCACCGTTAATATGTCTGGATATGCAACAGGCAATGCTCTCAATGAGGTTGGTGTTATCAGTGGTCATGATATGACACTTGAAGCAACACTAACAAAGCTACATTACCTGCTAAGTCAAAATCTTTCGTACGATGAAGTTTGTCAATTAATGCAAGTAAACCTACGTGGTGAGTTAACTTCTTTGGTGTAATAACATAAGGCAGTTATTGAATATTACTGCCTTAAAGCTTATTAAACCCATCTAGCCATTCAGTAAAAGAATGAGCTACTTTGCTCACAGTGCCAAGCCCTTGATCATAAAACCAAACAGGTATATCTGCTTGGTTAGTTATACAATCCTCAGCTTTGAAGCAAAACATATTTCCCTTACAATCAGAAGCAAATAGAATATGCCCTTTAGGCATACCACTCATTTCATAAAGTTTTGAAAGTGATAAGACATCGTCTAAACTTAAAAAATCTTGTACCGCAGAAACATCAGAATTTAAGTCACACACTTTCGTCATTACATTAGGAGAGTGAACTAAACCATAGGTTGACATTAAGTACTTATATGCATCAGGTAAAAATAAAGCTAGTTTTAATTCTAGTTTCTCAACATCATGTCTACTTATCGGAACCATGATACTTTTACTACCCCAGTTTTTTACAAATTGATCAATGCTATTCAAGTTAAGTACTCTCCAAAAAAGTTATAACGCCTTTAACAGAGAAATTAGTTATGCACACGATAGAAATTGCTTAACGTGATTAATAATTTCTTCTGTTTTTTCTTTATGTGGTACATGACCACAATCATCTATAATAAACATAGATGATTCACCTGAAACATTTTTAGCAATATACTCAGGAAATGCCTTTGAACCATATTCGTCTTTATCACCGTGAAGTGCGAGCGTTGGACACGTTACTTTTTTAATACGTGGCTCAAGACTCCAATTCGAAAATTCAGTAGATAGCCAAGTATCAATCCAAGCACTAAGTACCCAATTCGTTTTGCTTCCATGCCATTGTTCTAATCGTTTAAATTGTTCTGGCTGTTGAAATATAACTTGTGCATCTTCAATACCTTTAATTGTCAGATCTTCTACAAATGCCTGTGCTGACTCTGTAATGACTCCAATACAGTCTTTATCTTCGGCAGCAATTCCTATCGACATTCCACCTCCAACACTATGACCAAATAAATAAAAGGTGCCATCAATTTGTGCAGCTTTTTTTATATGTGAAAAATAAAGATCGGCTTCATCCCAAACAAAATTAACACTTGGTTTATTTTTATTTGCACTTGAGCGGCCAAAACCAAGGCGATCATAGGCTATAACTTCGCATGATAATGCAGTTGCCAACTGTTCTGGAAAGTTACGCCATAAATCGACACTCCCTAAAGAGTCGTGCATCAATACAATAGGAGATGTGTGTTCACAAGTTTCAGGTGTCCATTTTTTGATAAAAAGAGATCCCTCTCCTACATCAACAAATAATTCTTCAGACGTAATCTTACTCATTTAAAATAATTCTCCGAATGTGATAGGCAATAATAATTTCACTTAATCTTTCTTTAGCTTATTTATGGAAACTTTTACAACATATTAGCTTAGGCTAATCTCATCGCCCAGTTTCCATCATGACTATGCTTACAATTTTCTTCTGTATCATAGGAAAGATGTTTAGCCATGCTTGTTAGGTTTACATCTATTTCAAATAACTTTTTTTGAATTAAGCGACTAAGCTCTGTACTAGCACTACTTGCTCTAAATAAATCAAGGTTAGTATTAGTATCAAATACACAAGTTATTCTTAAACTATTAGGAAAGTTTTTATAATTTGTTTCATGTGTTAACCACTCAAAACCATCAAAGCGCTTTAAAGCAGTTTCACAGACTTCAGTGAGTACTTCTCTTAGTTTATTTTCCAATTTTTTATCTGATTTACGCATTAGTAATATAACTTCAATTCATCATTATCTTAGTAAGCTTTGGCAAAGAATTTACTATCTTTCATCTTCAGCTAACACTTTACGTAAGCTTTTCAACATTAAATGAGTATTAATTTCAGTAATAGCTACCCTAGAAAATAATAAACTCAGCACGAGTGTACATAATATTATAACAGCAGAAAAACCAAATAATAACGAGATACCACCTACGATAACCAGTATAAACAGAAACCGAATCAATATGGCGATTGTCGCAAAGTTTAAAAACTTTAACTGTAAACAAGCATCATCACGTGCTTTTTCTAGTAATACAAATTGTTGTTCTCTTGGTAAGTTTGATATTAGTGAAAACTGATCAATAAATGACTTTATATTCATATGGCCTCATAGCATTATTGTACTGTTTGGTTATCTTTTACTATTATTTGCTCAACAATATTTTCCATACTGCTAGCGCAGATATCAGGTTGTTGATAAAGTTTATGGTAGTGAGCACCTGAGCGATTTATAAAGGCTCCTTGCATTCCAACTGACAAAGCGCCATGAATATCCCAATCATGGCTAGCAATGAGTCTTAAACAATCTAAAGGCTGATTAAGTTTTTGTGCTGCAAATTTATATACATTAGGATCTGGCTTAAAACTGCCCGTTTCTTCAACTGAAATGATATCATCAAAATACTCTTGTAAGCCCGCATTTGTTATTTGAGCAGAAATTAAATTAAGTGATGAATTTGAAAAAGCTACCAGACGAAAGCCGGCTAAATTGAGTTTTTTTAATGCAGGCTTTATATCTTCATGGGGTGGTAAATTGGCAAAGCTAGCCAGAATATCATCAA
>CAXIBS010000071.1:0-10666 GCA_964022585.1 uncultured Colwellia sp. | reverse complement strand
TACGCAATTGCGCGTGGTGACACAACTTATGGTGTTATTGGTATTAAAGTTTGGATCTTTAAAGGTGAAATCATTGGTAAAATGCCATTAGTGGCAGAACAACCAGCGGCTAAGCCTAAAAGAAAAAACAACCGCAAGAACAGTAAGTAAGAGGAATAAGTAATGTTACAACCAAAACGTACTAAATTCCGTAAGCAATTTAAATTGCGTAACCGTGGCTTATCGCACACTGGTAGCGCTGTTAGCTTCGGTACTTTCGGTTTAAAATCGGTTGAACGTGGTCGTATGACTGCGCGCCAAATTGAAGCCGCACGTCGAGCTATGACTCGTCACGTTAAGCGTCAAGGTAAAATTTGGATCCGTGTATTCCCTGATAAGCCAATTACTAAAAAGCCTCTTGAGGTTCGTATGGGTAAAGGTAAAGGTTCAGTAGAATATTGGGTATGTCAAATTCTTCCTGGTCGTGTTCTTTATGAAATGGAAGGTGTTCCTGAAGAAGTAGCACGCGAAGCATTTGCTTTAGCTGCCGCTAAACTTCCGTTTAAAACTACCTTCGTAACTAGGACGGTAATGTAATGAAAGCTAGCGAACTTAAAGCAAAAAGCATTGAAGAGCTTAACGCTGAATTACTAGAGCTTTTACGCGAGCAGTTTAACTACCGCATGCAAGCAAGCACTGGTCAATTAGCACAAACTCACTTGCTAAGAACCGTACGTCGCAACATTGCACGTGTTAAGACTATCATAACTGAGAAGGCAGGTAAGTAATGAGCGAAGCCAAAATCCGCACACTACAAGGCGTTGTAATCAGTAACAAAATGGATAAGTCTATTGTTGTAATGATCGAACGTCGCGTTAAGCACCCTATGTACGGTAAGTACATCACGCGTTCAACTAAGTTGAAAGCACATGATGAAGCTAACGTATGTAACGAAGGTGATGTAGTAACAATTCGTGAAGTAGCACCAATTTCAAAGTCTAAAAACTGGGCTTTAGTTGACGTTGTTACTAAAGCTTAATTAGTATTTTTATACTGAATTAAACTTTAAACGAAGTTACTTTAAAAAACCCTAACATTTATTTGTTAGGGTTTTTTTATGGGTAAAATAAACCTAAAATATTATTTTAGGGCTTGTTTACGTGAAACTAAATTCGAGATGATTATTTTCTAAAGTCTAATTAAGCATAATGTAAGTTAAACTTAGAAAGGGTAAATGAGGAGTTTTGAAACGTATGGGGGTATCTTTATAAGAGTTTTTTTTACACAGCTAAAACAACAGTGCTATTTTATTTAATAGCACTCAATAAAGTCAGGTTGCTTTTTAAAGGTTATGCAGTAGGAGAAAGGTGTAAAAAACATCCTCTACCAGCAAAAGTAAGCTGATATGTAGAGACGTTGTTAGTGATGCTTTTTTCTAATAATCCTTTTTCTACCAATAAAGTAAGCATATTACTCGATAACTCAGCTACCTTTGCTTTAGTGCCGATTTCCACCTTAGTAGCAACTCCCTTAATAGAGTACATTGCACGAATAATAGCAGCCTCAGAGTCAGAGATCTTAGGTAAGCAGCCAACATAGTGAGGAAACTGTAATTTTGGGTATTTTCCTTGGATACTCTTATAAGATGCTTGAATTGCGCTAATATCCTCTTCTTTATTGCCCGTTACTTTGAATGTGTGAAATACGCCTGTTTCTTTGCTTAAGTAATCAACCTTAGCGAGAAAAATGGGTAAATTACATCCCTGAGCTATATGATAAAACCCAGCTTTCCATTTTTTCACTGTGCTGCGTGTACCCTCGGGAGTGAAGAGGAAAAACACTCTTCGCCCGTCTTCAGAATGTTTTTTTTGTGACTCAATAAACTTTTTGATTTGTTGGACTTGTCCTGCGCCTTTTGATGAACGGTCAATAGGAATAGCGCCTAACCACATCAACCATCTTCCTAATAGTGGAACTTTACAAAGACTATCTTTTATAGAGAAGTAGATTTTTACATCTTGCAATATTGCCGCGCCAAGTGCGTAAATAAAATCCCAATTGGAAGTGTGAGGGGCTGCAATCGCGACGCCAGCACCTTCAGGAGCTAATTTGCACACTTTCCAACCTGCTAATTTAAACCAAATGGCAAATAGTGATTTTAGGAAATATTTAGTAAATATGCCGTCAAATATGGTTTTTTCTCTAATACAAAGCGATTGTTTAGCCATGAGTAAATCCGTACAAGATAAGGTGATCTGAAAAAGATAATATAATTATAGCATATCACTAAATCAAAGCATCTAAACTAAATTATCTATATTTTACTGTATGGTTCGAGTAAAATGCGGCGCTTTAAATAATGGTAATGGACTAATAATGCATACTCTTTCTCAATTAGAATCTGGTGAATTAGGTGGAATTAAACGTTTAACTCTGTCAGAAAACTTAACATCATTTCCATTAGCAATACTTACATTAGCGGATAGTTTAGAGATTTTAGATTTATCTCATAATCAACTCACCTCTCTGCCAGAAGAGTTTGCACAACTTAAAAAGCTTAAAATTATTTTTGCTTCCAGCAATTGTTTTGAAACGTTACCTGAAATACTTGGTCAATGTGATAATTTAGAAATGATTGGCTTTAAATCAAATAAGATTAATAAGGTACCAACAAATGCATTACCGAAGAAGTTACGTTGGTTAATATTAACCGATAATCAGATAGAGTCTTTACCTGACTCGTTAGGTGAACGGCCGCGCTTGCAAAAGCTGGCATTGGCTGGAAATAGATTAGCAACGCTACCACTAACATTGGCTCAGTCGAGAAATTTAGAGTTAATCCGTATCTCTGCTAATAGCTTAACTGAATGTCCAGATCAACTGCTAAAATTACCAAAACTTGCATGGTTTGCTTTTTCTGGAAATCCATTTTGTCATTCAAAACTAAAAATAAGCTCTGTTCCTTCATTACCGTCATCAAGCTTTACATTGCATAGTGTTCTTGGACAAGGAGCGTCTGGTGTTATTTCAAGAGCAACATGGACTAAACCTCAATCAACGTTTCCTGATGAAATAGCAGTTAAAGTATTTAAAGGTGAAGTAACTAGCGATGGTTACCCAGAAGATGAATTACAAGCCTGTTTAAAAACCGGTAGCCATCAGAATATAGTCAGTTCGTTAGCACAAGTGAATGAACAAGGCTATTTAGCGTTAATTATGACCTTGATACCTGATAATTATAGTAACCTTGGGCTACCACCATGCTTTAAAAGTTGCACACGTGATACTTTCCCAACAGGGTTTACGTTGAGGGTTGAGCAAATAGCTAAAATAGTGACGCAAATGGAAGAAGTCTTTGAGCATTTACATAAAAACCAAGTGTGTCATGGCGATTTATATGCGCATAATACGTTATTTGATGAAAATGCTAATATAATTTTCGGTGATTTTGGTGCAGCATCTATGTATCACATGTTAACGGATGAACAAAGGGATTCAATTAAGCAGATTGAGCGCCGAGCATTTCATCACTTCATTGAAGACTTATTAAATATTTGTAACGAGCAAGATAAGCAAACTATCCAATTTAAAATGATCAAACAAATGGTTCATTAGTGTGCTTATAAAGAACATGTTTACATAATATAAAAGTTAGCTAGTTAAGTAAGAGTGCAGTATTTTAAGTACTTGAACATAAAATAATAGCAGTTTGAGTAAGCTCTGCGCCTAGGAAAACTGGCCTATTTTAAATCTTTCATTAAACGTTTATGTACTAAGCGTGTGGCAATGAAAACAACACCAATAACAATAGGCACAGCAAAACCACTTACGAGTTCATGGTTATATTCAACTCCTAGTTCAGGTAATGAACTTAACATAGTTTCAAACAATTGCATGCCGTAATAGCTTATTGCGGCAACGGATAAACCTTCCACGGTTTGCTGTAAGCGCATTTGAATATTAGCACGCTGATTCATTGACTTTAATAAGGTTTGATTTTGTTCTTGCAGCACCATCTCTACACGTGTACGTAATAAATCACTGGCACGTGTAACCCTTTTTGAAATATCTTCTAAGTGGTTGGAAGCTGTTTGGCAGGTTTTAACTGCAGGCGTAATTCTTCGCATTAAGAATTCTTGTAAGGTCATATAGCCTGAGATTTCTTCTTCCTTTAATTCTTCCATCCGTTGTAACGCAACATCGTAATAAGCATTAGTAGCTGAAAATCGGTAAGTACTTTGGCTTCGGTAATCTTCCACTTTGGCTGCTATTTTGGATACTTGAGTTAGTAACTCTCGATCACTTTTTTCACTGCCTAGAGCTATAGAGGTTGTGACCTGCTGAAGTTGAATATCCAGTTGATTGAGTTGGCTATTAATTTCTTGGGCTAACGGTAATCCCATTGTTGCCATTAAACGATAAGTATCAAGTTGAAGTAATTGTTGTGCTAAACGACCAAGTTGCTCAGGAGATAAGTCTACTTGATATATCAAAAAGCGGCCAAAACCATCTTCATGTAACTTAAATGAACTCCATACTTTTGCTAGAGAATGTACTGGAGCACTGGCGATTAATGGCATATTGTCAAAAAACTGCTCAACCTTATGTGTTTGGGACTCAAAAATATTTTCGGATTCAATGACCAAATGCACCGCTGCGATCACTTGACCGGGCATTTTCTCGAACCAATTACTCGGAACATAATCAATAGCATTTTTAATAAATGGTTTATCTGTTAAAGGAGCTTGGTGAATAAAAGTATAGGTGGAATATTCTAAATGTCGCTCCCAACGAAGGCTGAATAAACCAAAGTCTTGATAAAAACACGGCATTGACTTAGCGGGAGAGCTTACTTGAAATCTATTACATAACAATGAGATAAATTCATGCTCTTCTTGCTTTAAGTCCCCATGGTGTTGAATGGCAATATGAGTAAGCTGCGCTGGTGAAGATATTGATTGGAAAGGTCTGTTATGTAATTCGTTATAAAGTTTTTCACGTAGTGGATGAATTGCAATTTTATTCAATGATGATAAAGGCGGCACTGTATCTTCAGCTAATTCAGTAGATATTAATTTTTTTAACACAGTATGACCTTCAATGCTATTTATGCTATTCGTATTGAGTATAGATTAACCGTTTTGCTCGTTTAGATATATCCATCACAAGGAGGATAATAAAATGACTTATGCCCATATTAGCTTATTTTTTAATAAGAGAGTATTTAGCCGCTGAATAAGCAATATTGATTGAAGTGTATTTTTCGTCTTGCTAATTTAGCACAAGTGGAGGTTAAGTTAATGGTATTAGTAATTGATTTACTGGCAAAGTATCAATAGATAACTCAGCCAGTGTAGATGATATTTTTATTGCTAGCTTGATAGCGCGAGTAATTGCGGTAAATATTGTTCACTTTCTTGAGCAAGCAGACATTGCTCAGCTAATATGTCGTGAAGGATATCATTACTCGTTAAAGGATTAGCCAGTACCACGCGAAAAACAATGACTTTTTCACCTCCATAACGTGCTACTTCAATGCGTGTACGCGAAACAAATGATCGACCATCTTCCCGCTGACGCTTTTGAATAAATTTGGTTAGCTGACCTAATAAAAAATTAACATCATCTTGCGATTTTTGATCATTATTATTAACAGCTTCATTTAAGAATCTTTGTACTGCTTTAGGTACATAGCGATAGGTTAAAAGGCATAACTCTGGTTTAGTAACCAATTCAAAATCGTCATGCTGACTTATAATTTTGGCAAAATACTCCGCTTTTTCTATTGCTTGATTTATTAGCATTTCGTACCCAGGACGGCTAATAATGTGCAAGCTGGCATACACTAACATCGCCATGCCAGAACGTGAGCCTTCTAGGGTATGACTGCCTAAATCCTTGGAACCTTTTCGCAAAATATATTCAGCATGATGCTCAATATCAGCAACAGCAGAGGGATCTTTAAATACTACAACGCCAGCTCCCATAGGAAGGTACATTTGTTTATGAGCATCAATAGTGACTGAATCTGCACGTTCAATACCATTTAGTAAATACCTGTGTTTGTTAGATAAAAGTGTTGCGCCGCCCCAAGCAGCATCAACATGAAAATGACATTGGTATTGCTCTGCTATATCAGCTATATCATTTAATGGATCAATGTTGCCTGTTTCGGTAGTGCCTGCAACACCAACAATGGCGAGTACTTTAATATTTTGTTCGGCTAATTGTTGACACTTTTCCGCAAGCTTTTGACAATCAATTCTATTGTATTCATCAGTTGGAATAGCGATAACACTATCTTGACCAATACCTAAAATGTCAGCTGATTTCTTTAATGAATAATGACCACGCTCGGAGACTAAAATAACTAAACCGTTATAGCCGTAATGTTGGAGGGCGCCATGTAAACCAGCACGCGTGATGCCAGAAAATTCACCATCAGCTTTAAGTAATTTATTACGAGCCACCCATAAAGCCGTAATATTAGCAACGGTACCACCTGAACAAAAAGCACCTAAAGAATGGTTAGCGTTATGTAGCCATTGCTGATAAAAAGGCTCACTCTCTTGATAAACTAAGTTATGCATCATGCCTAACACTTGTCGTTCAAGTGGTGTAAATGCTTTTGATGTTTCTACTTTTACTAAGTTTTGATTTAAGCCAACCATTAACTTTGACAAAGGTAAAATGAAAGCAGGCAGGGCAGATGTCATGTGTCCAATAAAGCTTGGGCTAGCGGTATGAACAGAGTGCGCGACTAATTTATCAAGTAAATGGTGCATATGATCAGAAACAAACTGAGGCTCTTCAGGAATCTGTGCACTAATGAAATCTTGTTCAATGTCACTTAACGCATTTTTACTCGCCACAATATGGTCATTGAGGAAGCCCGCTAAGTTCTGTGATATTTCTTGTTCAATACGACCTAAAGTAGAATCTGGCGCTTCGGCAACAGTAAAAATGCTATGTAAAGATTCAGTTGTTGCTTGTGCAATACGTTTAGATTTCGTCATTGTTGTTATTCTTGTTTAGGGTTAACTGCCAACATACTTGACCACTGGCTTGGTACTTGGCTTCAAAAGGTGTCAATGCTTGCGCTTCTGCTACGTTAACTTGAGATAGCTCTCCATGCAAGGCTATTTGTTTAGCAGCTTGTTGAAATTCTTCTAAATATAAGCGCCAATTACTGCGTAATATTAACGTATTCCCTATACTTGTCATTTGTGGAAATACCGCGCTGCCATGCCATCGACGCTGTAAATGTTTAGATTTAGGCCATGGGTTAGGGTACAAAATATAATGCTTACTTACTGGCCATTGGGCTTCTTTAACTAAACGATAAAAATCATTCAAATCGGCACGAACTAGATGATAATTCTGTGCATTATAGCCATCTTCTTGTGTAAAACCTTCCACATTACGATTAATTCTATGTGCTGATTTATCAACACCAATAACCAGTGCTTGAGGGTTTTGTTCTGCCAAAATTCTACTACTTTGACCTACACCACAACAGGCATCTAAAATTATCTCACCGCTAGGGTTAGCACTCAAAAAGGCTTGCACCAAGGTATCCATTTCCTTAAACGCTTGCTGTGTGTGTGCTTGATAAGGTTTTTTAAAAGGATGTGAAAGGTGCTTTGAAACAACCTCGTCTAGCTTTTCATGAATACCACTTTGATTGGTGATTATTGCTTTAGAATCACCAAGGGTATTGTTCGTTTCAGTAATATTGTTACTCATTAAGATCTTAACCCTATACCTTTATTAATTAAGGTCATTGCAATAGTGAATAAAGTAATAATGAAAAAGCCAATGACTAAAAATGCGGTAACAATACTAACATCAGAAATACCTAAAAAACCGTATCGAAACGCGTTAACCATATAAACAATTGGGTTGATTTGCGATACGCCTTGCCAAAACTCAGGCAATAAGCTAATTGAGTAAAACACTCCACCGAGGTAGGTTAATGGTGTTAATACAAAGGTAGGAATAATGGATATGTCATCAAAACTGTTGGCAAAAATGGCATTAATTAAACCTCCTAGAGAAAATGTAGCTGAAGTCAATGATACCGTAGCGATAATAACCCAAATATTATGAATTTTTATATCAACAAACAATAATGAAACGGAAGTTACAATTAAGCCAACCAAAATACCACGAGCCATTCCCCCACCAACATAACCTGCAACAATTACCCAATTAGGTACAGGGGCTACTAACATTTCTTCTATATTTCTTTGCCATTTTGCACTAAAAAAAGAAGAGGCTACATTTGAATAAGAGTTAGTAATTACGGTCATCATGATTAAACCAGGCACAATAAATGACATGTAATCAAAACCACCCATTTCACCAATTCGCGAGCCGATAAGGGATCCAAAAATAATAAAATATAAACTAATAGTTATAGCCGGCGGTACTAAGGTTTGAATCCAAATACGCAAAAAACGCTGTGTTTCTTTTGTTAAAATACTTTTTAAGGCAATAGCGTTATTCATTTTAGTTAACCTCCTTGCTAGATTCTTGAGTAGAGATAAGATTTACAAATAAGGCTTCTAAACGGTTACTTTTATTGCGCATACTCAGCACGTTGATATTCTGCTCTGTTAATTGTGTAAAAACATGGTTTAAATGTTGAGATTTATTTATATCAACTTCTAAGGTGTGATCATCGATAACTCTATAAATAGTATTAGCCAGGTTTAAGGTTTTATCATGGGGAGATAAATCTAACACGAAAGTTTCAACATCAAGTTGGGCTAATAATGCTTTCATTGTGGTGTTTTCTACAATTTCACCACCATTAATAATCGCTATATTGCGGCATAACATTTCAGCTTCTTCTAAATAATGGGTGGTAAGAATAATGGTAATCCCTTGCTTATTTAATTCTCGTAAGAAGTCCCACATCGAACGACGCACTTCAATATCTACCCCGGCAGTTGGTTCATCTAAAATAAGTATTTGAGGTTCATGCATTAATGCGCGAGCTATCATTAATCGACGTTTCATTCCGCCTGATAACATACGTGCAGCAGCATCACGTTTATCCCATAGCTCTAATTGCTTTAAGTATTTTTCGGCACGGGCTATGGCAACTTTACGTTCAACACCGTAATAACCTGCCTGGTTTACCAAAATATTCATCAAGGGTTCAAATTGGTTAAAGTTAAACTCTTGCGGTACCAAGCCTATAAAACTTTTAGCTTTTTCTAAATCGGTATCTATATCATAGCCAAACACTTTTACTTGTCCTTGGCTTTTGTTAACCAAAGAGGTTATCACACCAATTGTGGTAGATTTCCCAGCACCATTAGGGCCAAGTAAAGCAAAAAAATCGCCTTTATCTACTGTTAAATCAATACCTTTAAGCGCTTGAAAGCCACCTTTGTAGATTTTTTTCAGTGATTTAATTTCTAATGCATGAGTCATGTTTTGCCTTGAAGGTTAACGAATAAAAAACAAACAAATGTTGGAAGGGTAAATATGGTGCTTTAAATGTACTTTTCAACAGTAAAAAAGTAAAATTTAATCATAAAAGATAACATTTATTAGCAATCTGTTATCCTTTGTCAATTCGTCGATATCATTAAGGAAAAAGTATGTTCGCTCCCCCCCTAGAAAATACCACTGAAAAAGTTACCGAAGCGATTAATCCAGCTAATTTGCTGAAGCAAGAAATTGATCAAGTCGCTAATATCTACAATATTATCATAGATTTTTTTACCAATTATAGTTTCCAATTAGTTGGCGCAATACTTATTTTCATTCTTGGTTATATGGTTGCAGGAAAAATATCTAAGTTTGTTTTGGGGTTGTGTCAGCGACATAAATTGGATGTCACATTAAGTCAGTTTTTAGCAAATACTACCAAAATGTTAATTGTAGTGATGATTACTATTATCTCACTAGGTAAGCTTGGCATAAGCGTAACACCATTTATTGCGGCAATTGGTGCTATTTCTTTAGGTGCTGGTTTAGCTTTACAAGGTTTACTGGCTAACTATGCAGCAGGTTTCAATATTATTATTATTAGACCTTTCGTTGTTGGTGATACTATCAGTGTGCATGGCGTTACGGGCGTAGTTGAAGAAGTTTTATTAGCTTATACGGTATTAAGGGATGAAGATGATGTCACTATTACTATCCCTAATAAACATATCGTTGGAGAAATTTTACATAACTCTCAACATGACTCTTTACTTGAGTTAAAAGTTGGCATTTCATACAGCCATAACCCAATAGAAGTGAGTAAGCTGCTAGAACAAGCAGTATTGTCTTTAGATATTGTTGGTGAAAATAGAAAGCTGCAAGTAGGGATTGATGAATTTTCAGATAGTGCCATCACTATAGCTATTCGATTACGTACTCCAACGGTTAACTTGTATGATACTAAATATAAAGCTTACGCTAAAATATACTCAGTGTTGGATGAAGCAAATATTACTATTCCGTTCCCACAGCGTGATGTACATATCCATCAAGTTGATAATGCCCAGTAATAAAAGTTTAAAGCCAAAATTGAGTATATAATACCAATTCCATTAAATTTATTTCCACCTCAGAGCTATGTCAGAAGAGCTATAACAAACAAAATTTGTGCCGGTATAATCACTCTATACCTAACAAATTTGTGCAGTTATTGTTTTTCTGACAAGCTCCCAAGGGCGAGTTT
>CAXIBS010000070.1:0-10677 GCA_964022585.1 uncultured Colwellia sp. | reverse complement strand
ACAGCCGGAGTTGGTACGGCATTACAAGGGATCTGTAGTGCTGAATTGGCTGACCGAAACTCATTGATTTATGCTAAAGAGCGACTATCTATGCGCGCACTTACAGGGAAAAAATTCCCAGAACAAGTTGCTGATCCAATTATAGTGCACCCTGATGTTCGCAAAATGTTGATGACACAAAAAGCGATTTCTGAAGGCGGTCGTGCAATGATTTATTACACGGCTAAAATTGTTGACGAAATTGAAATGGCCAAAACAGAAGCCGAGAGAAAAGCTGCTGATGACAGATTAGGTTTTATAACGCCTATTTTAAAAGCTTTCTTAACTGAACTTGGTTCAGAAAGTGCGAATCATGGCTTACAGATTTTTGGTGGACACGGTTACATTAAAGAGTGGGGAATGGAGCAGATTGTTCGAGATGCTCGTATTGCAACACTTTATGAAGGTACAACAGGAATTCAAGCATTAGACTTGCTAGGGCGTAAAATATTACTTTCTCGAGGTAAATCACTAAAAGGGTTTACTAAGGAAGTGCTATTATTCTGTAAAGATAAGAGCATGATTTCTAGTAATCCTCATAAGCGTCAAATGAATAAGTTTATCTGGAAGTTAAGTAAGTCGGTTGCTAATTGGCAGCAGTACACTATGCGTCTGGCAATAAAATCTAAGAAAAATAGAGATATGGTTGGTTCAGCATCTGTTGATTACTTAATGTACTCTGGCTATATAGTGATGGCTTATTTTTGGGCTCAAATGGCGCAGACTGCATATGAAAAATTAGCTACCGATGTAGAAAATCGTGATTTTTATCGTGCAAAAATTAAAACTGCTGAGTTTTATTTTGAACGTATGTTACCAAGAACTAAATCACTCGCTAAAACGATGATGGCTGAACCAAAAACTTTGATGCAGCTTGATCAAGAGTTGTTGTCATTCCTATAAGATAGCAACCTTAAATAAATAATGCACAAGCAAAAGCTTGTGCATTATTAAACCAAAAATTGGTTATGCCTATAAATGGCTTTTACTCACTAACTCATCTGATTCAAAATCGTCTACTGCAATGACTGCACTTCTACCTTGTTCTGCTTTAATTAATATCTTGGCCTCAGTTTCTGAAATTACATTCTTGGCTAAACCAAGCTCTGCTACTTTATCCAAATGGTAAAAGGGCAAGTTCTGGTTGAGGGTAGTACAGACTTTAGAAAAAATGGGCTCGCAAGCAATTATATCTGCTAGAGTTTCCTCTAGTATACCGAAAACATTTTTGCCATCACGGGTTAAATATTGATCTTTACCAATACGAGTACGGGCTTCATTCGGTGTTTGTAATAATTTTGCTATTTGGTGATCTAACTGATCATTTGGTTTAGTTAATTGAGCTCCAAAAGGAAAAATGATCAACCGTAAACTTCTAGCTAACCATTTATTAGGAAAATTATCTAATAGGTCAATAATTGCTTGCTGAATAGAGAATAATGAATCTTCAACAGCCCACTGTAATAAAGGTAAATCACTTTGTTTTCTGCCTTCATCATTGAACCTTTTTAAGCTGGCACTTGCCAAATATAAATGACTTAACATGTCACCAAGGCGAGCTGAAACGCGTTCTTTTCTTTTTAAATCAGCACCTAATGCAAGCATGGCAATATCACTAATCATGGCTAAATTAGCACTGAAGCGTGTCAGTAACTGGTAGTATCGCTTTGTTTCATCTTTAAAGGGACTTGCTAAAAAGTACGAACCAGTAAATGAATGGCATAAACTACGACTGATATTACTGATACTAAAGCCAATATGACCAAATAATGCATGGTCAAAATCGTTCAATGCTTGTTCTTCATCATTGGTATTATTTGCTGCCTGTAGCTCTGCTAATACATAAGGATGACAGCGAATTGCTCCTTGACCATAGATAATTAAACTTCGTGTTAAAATATTTGCCCCTTCAACTGTAATAGCAATTGGAGCGCCTTGATAGCCTCGAGCAAGATAATTATTTGGTCCCATACAAATGCCTTTACCGCCATGAATGTCCATAGCAGCAATCATGGAGAAACGCATTTTTTCAGTTAAAGGGTATTTAGCAATTGCCGATATAATTGAAGGTTTTTCACCTAAGTCAATTGCTCCTGTTGACATCATGGTGACAGCATCCATAAGGTAAGCATTACCGCCAATTCGAGCTAATGCTTCTTCAACTCCTTCCATCTGGCCAATGGGAAGTTTGAACTGTCGACGTATACGGCTGTAGGCACCTGTAGCTAACGCAACGGATTTTATACACCCTGTACTATTAGAGGGTAGGGTAATGGCACGTCCAACAGACAAACACTCCACTAACATTCGCCATCCTTGTCCAGCCATATCACGCCCTCCAATTATGTAATCAAGAGGAACAAATACATTTTTCCCCTGCGTGGGGCCATTTTGAAATGGTATGTTTAGCGGAAAGTGTCGTCTCCCTATCGTTATTCCTTCTAGGTTTGTTGGGATAAGAGCACATGTTATGCCTAAATCTTGCTCTTCACCCAGTAGATTGTCTGGATCTTCTAATTTAAATGCTAAGCCAAGTACTGTGGCTATAGGGGCAAGCGTGATATAGCGCTTATTCCAATTAAGGTTCATTCCTAGTACATTTTTTCCCTCAAACTCTTGATAGCAAATGACACCTGTATCTGGAATTGCACTGGCATCTGAACCGGCTTCTGGGCTAGTTAAAGCAAAACAGGGGATTTCAATTCCTTTGGCAAGTCGAGGTAAATAATAATCTTGCTGTGCTTTTGTACCATAGGCTTGCAATAACTCCCCTGGACCTAATGAATTTGGTACACCAACAGTACTAGCCAATACGGAACTGACCCCAGTAAGTTTTTGTAATACCCTTGACTGCGCAAAAGCTGAAAACTCTAATCCACCATATTTCTTTTTAATGATCATGGCAAAGAATTGATTGTCTTTTAAAAACTCCCACACCTCGGGTGATAAGTCTGCAATTTCGTGTGTTGTATGCCAATCATTAACCATGGAACAAACTTGTTCAACGGGTCCTTCTAAGAAAGCTTTTTCTTGAGCACTAAGACGGGGCTGTGGGTAATTATGCAACTTTGTCCAATCAGGACTACCACGAAATAAATCAGCATCAAACCAAGTGGTTCCGGCATCTATAGCCTGTTGCTCTGTTTCAGACATACTTGGCATTATTCGTTTAAATAAAGCTAGCAATGGCATGCTAATAAACTGTAAACGAATAACTTCAATATTTAAAGGAAAGGCAATAGCTGCAAATATTAGCCACGAAACTATACCGACAGTGTTAAAAAACGAGCCGACAGCTAATAATATGATGAATGTGAAAGTAAAAATTGAAAGTGACGCTCTTACATAGCTCATAAACCAAACTAAGATAAATGCAATGATAAGCCATAAGTAAATATCCACAAAATATCCTTTTATCGAGGTAAAACTAGAAACTAGTTGAATTTAAGTACTGTTTTAACGGTATAATAAATAGCGCTGATACTTAGAGAATGTGAGCTTTATCTGACTCCATCATATTGAAGTATCATAACTATAGTTATAGGTGAAATAGATGAAATAGCCAATAAGCACGCGGTTATTTCATAATCAGTTCTGATTTATTATTTTTAGTTTATGAATTTTTATTTAGGGTCTAGTCATGTGTGAACTTTTAGCTATGTCAGCTAATGTACCAACAGATATCTGTTTTAGTTTTAGTGGTTTAATGCAGAGAGGGGGAAATACGGGCCCTCATAAAGACGGTTGGGGCGTTACTTTTTATGAAGGTAAAGGGTGTCGTAGCTTTAAAGATCCTCAGCCCAGTGCTCATTCGCCTATTGCAGAATTAGTAACAAAATATCCGATGAAAAGTGAAGCGGTTGTTTGCCATATTCGCCAAGCTAATTCAGGAGGGGTTTGCTTAGAAAATACTCATCCCTTTATTCGTCAAATGTGGGGACGAAACTGGACCTATGCACATAATGGACAATTAAAGGGTTTTGATGAAGCTCTACCAATTAAATTACATTTACCTATTGGAACCACAGACAGCGAACATGCCTTTTGTTGGATTTTAGATCAGCTTCATTATAAATTTGGTGCACAGCAGCCAACGGCCACAGTGTTATTTGAATTTATCGCGACGTTAACATGGAAGATTGATGAGTTGGGAGTTGCCAATATCATTATTTCAGATGGCGAGTATCTTTTTGCTTATTGTTCAAATAATTTACATTGGATCACTAGGCGTGCTCCATTTGGTAAGGCAAGTTTGATTGATGTTGAAGTGGCTGTAGACTTTCATAAAGAAACAACAGACAAAGATATAGTAACTGTGATAGCTACTCAACCTTTAACTGATGATGAAAAGTGGCACAAGATGAATGCAGGCCAATGGCACTTATTTTGTCTTGGCGAGTCAATTGCCTGCGGAGCTGAAAGTTAGAGTAACTATGACAAGATTAAAATTTTCTGATGATCTTGTCTAACTCAGCTAGATTTTTATTATTTTAATGATGCTTGATATCTTTACCTTCAATTTTTAAGCTTGAAAGCTGTGCTTCAAACTGCTCTGTTCCACCTTTAGTTTGGTATAACTTTACTAATAAGTAATCAAGGTTAGGGGCAAACCAAGCATAAGTAACTCGTTCTTTTTCTTTAACTTCTCGTTTAAAGCGTACTGTTTTAATTAAACCGTATGGTAGCATTAACTCTTCTTCACCATCATATTGATAAATATAGTCTTTAATAGAGCCTGAAGTATTAATGACAGGGTAAACATACTGCTGCTCATTAGCATTTCTCATTAAATTTAAACGATGCTGCAAATGATAACTTAGCTTATCTTGAAGGTTATTCGAGAAATCTATTTTATGCTCTCTTTTTCGTTCTATATCTTTTGCTTGTCCTTGAGCTTGATCATAGCGCCACTCGTAGCGTTTATCTTTGCCAGTACCTTCTCTGGTATAGATGTAATGTTGCGGCATAACGGTATTGTCATTTATTGTAAGTATTGATGTTTCACTGCGTGTTTGAGAGAAAATCAGCCACTCAACATCTGTTTTGTAGTGATAGTTGACAGTGCCATCAGCTTGATAACTTAGCTCTCTTACCGCTTTACCTACAGGATCTGATTTGTGTAATACGGTATATTTTGCGGAAAACTCGGGAAATTTTAGATCTTTTCCAATTTGTTGGTTGGTAGTTGCATGACTTGAGAAACAAGTGAAAGATAAAAATACAGGTATAAAAGAGTAGAGAAATGTCAGTCGCACAGGAAATCCAGTATAAAGGTAAGAAAGTAACTTACCTTTATACTAACAGCTTATTCGTCGTTCGCATAACCAAAAGCAGGTAAAGTAATTCCGTCTAGAATTGCATGTTCGTTTTGATTATCTGTTGTCATGCTAAGTCGCTTTTCACATAACCATTTTACTACTAATGGATAAATTCTGTGTTCTTGCTCATGTACTCGTGCAGCTAAGTCGTCACTAGTATCTTCCTCAAATACTGGTACTTTTGCTTGGAGAATAACAGGACCACCATCAAGCTCTTCAGTAACAAAATGCACACTAACACCATGCTCTTTATCACCAGCATCAATAGCACGTTGATGTGTATTTAATCCTTGATACTTTGGAAGTAATGACGGATGAATATTAAGTAACTTGCCTTGATAATGCTTTACAAAGGCAGGAGATAATATTCGCATAAAACCAGCAAGAACAATGACATCAGGAGATAGCTGATCAATTTTTGCTATTAATGCTTGATCGTAACTTTCACGGCTATCAAAGTCTTTGTGAGATAAAGCGATAGTCGCAATGTTTGCATTTTCAGCGCGTGTCAAACCGTAAGCATCACTTTTATTTGATACTACGCCAACAATAGAGCCTGGATAGTCATCTGCTTGACTGGCATCAATAATTGCTTGTAAATTAGTGCCACTGCCTGAGATTAATACAACGATTCGGCTAGACATTTATTTTCCTTTTCATTTTACTGTAGATAAATAAAAGGGGCTAATTATCGCCCCTTTTATTATATGTTAGTTTATAGCAGAGAGTTTATGAAAAAACTACTTGCTCTTCACCATCAGCTTTATCGCTTATTGCACCAATGTGCCAAGCTTTCTCACCGTGAGCAGTTAAAATATCAATGCTCTGCGCTACTTTGTCTTCAGGAACAACAATGATCATACCAACGCCACAGTTAAATGTGCGGTACATTTCATGTTCAGTGATATTACCATTGTCTTTTAACCAGTTGAAAATTTCAGGCCATTGCCAGCTTTCACCATTGATAACAGCCTGTGCTGTTTCAGGTAAAACGCGTGGAATATTTTCCCAGAAACCACCGCCAGTGATATGAGAAAGTGCATGCGCTTCAACATCTTTAAGTAATGCTAAAACAGATTTAACATAAATTTTAGTAGGTTCAAGTAAGTGTTCGCTGATAGCTTTGCCGTTAAGTTGCTCGCTAGTATCGGTATTATTTACTTCTAATACTTTACGGATTAATGAGAAGCCATTTGAATGTGGACCTGATGAACCTAAAGCGATTAACTGGTCACCAGCCGCTACTTTAGAGCCGTCGATTAGCGCTGATTTTTCAGCAACACCAGTACAAAATCCAGCAATATCGTAATCACCTTTATGGTACATTCCCGGCATTTCAGCTGTTTCACCACCAACAAGCGCACAACCTGATTGAATACAACCTTCAGCGATACCAGAAACAACATCAGAAGCTACATCAACATCAAGTTTATCCGTTGCATAATAATCTAAGAAATATAACGGTTCAGCACCTAATACTAAAAGGTCATTAACACACATAGCAACAAGGTCGATACCTACAGTGTCATGCTTCTTAAGATCAATCGCTAAGCGTAATTTGGTTCCTACACCATCGGTACCTGAAATAAGTACTGGTTCTTTATAACCGGTAGGTATTTGACATATAGCGCCAAAGCCTCCAATGCCTCCCATAACTTCTGGACGAGTAGTACGCTTAACTGCACCTTTAATTTTTTCAACAAGGGCATTACCAGCATCAATATCAACACCAGCATCTTTATAGCTTAAAGACTGTTTTTGTTCGCTCACGGGAAACCTCAAAAATTACCGATAAAATAATACCTAAAAAAGCTTAAACAATAAGCTCTGATAGATTTAAAAGATGCGTATTCTACCAGTGCATGAGCACATACTCAAAATCTTTATATCAAATAGAGAAAATTTTTTATTTGGCGATATAAAATGGCGCGATTGTGGTAACATTGTCGGTAAAATTTTTTCCTAATAATTCTCTATGTTTAAAATATTAATTATTTTACTACTTGTTATTACTACTTTTTTACCCATAACCTCGGTAGAGGCCGTGGAAGTAAAAGATCTGTATGAGGCAAGTGTTACCATAAACTCTAGAAATACCGCAGATAGGGCTAACGCTTTAAAAAAGGCATTATCATCGGTAATGGTAAAAGTTGGTGGTAAAAAAAGTGTTTTAGAAAATAAAATTATTAAAGGCTCATTGAAAGATTACCAACTTTATTTGCACCAATATCGCTACCAACTTGAGACAAAAACTACGCTTGAGCTAAGCGGTGCTAACCAAACACAAAGTGAAGAATTATTTTTAATTGCAAGTTTTAATGAAGATAGAATTAATCAATTGTTTCAAAAAGCAGACTTGCCGATATGGGGACGTTTACGACCACAAATTTTACTGTGGTTGGTTGATGAAAATGGATTCACTCGATCTATTACCCCTAGTTCACCGGCTACTAAGTTACCTTCGGTGGTAAATGACTTCTCTAGCGAGCGTGGTTTACCCATTATGATGCCGTTGATGGATTTGACCGATACCACTCGAATTGAGCTAAGCGATATTTGGGGACGTTTTGAACAACCTGTTAGTGCTGTTTCAAGCAGATACTCTCCAGAAGCTATTGTGGTGATGAGAATATCAAATTCGAGCTTACTACCGCCTAACTCACAAAGTAATATTGATAGAGACTCTCAAAATTGTGGACTTTTGTGCGATAAAAAAGTGATACAAGAGAATGAATATGTGCTCGATTGGAGTTTATTAAGTTGGAATCAAAAAGGTAATCAGAAAAACTTGAGTCAGCAATATCAAGGTAATGATAAAAACATATTATTAGAACAAGGGTTAAATGATATTTCGCAATTATTATATCAATATTATGCATTAACAACGAACAGCAATAATGACTTTACTATTGAGGTTGTGAATGTTGATTCTTTATCAAGTTATGTTGATGTTTTTGAATTTTTAACTAATTTATCTTCTGTGAAATCTGTTACTTTAGTAAAAGCGGAAGGAGATTCAAGACGGTTTAGTTTACAACTTTTAGGCTCTGTAGATGCTTTCGTTGCATCACTTGCGTTAAATACTCAACTGAAACAGTTGGTAGATCCACTTGCTAGATATGAAACATTGTCAGTTAATAATGAAACTAGTGACACACCAGCTCCAGTTTTTTATTGGAATAACTGATGAAAAACATTTCGCAATTAACGTTGTCGGTGCAACTGCCTGATGATGAAACATTTACTAGTTATTTAAGTGAATTTAATCATTCAGTGGTAAGCCAACTAAAATTATTTATTGAGCAAAGCCAAGTTAATGAATCTACTCAACCAAATAGTTTTTACCTTTTTGGTTTAACTGGAGTGGGAAAATCTCATTTGTTGCATGCGAGTAGTGCATATGCAGCGCAATTGCAAAAAACTTCAGTGTGTTTATCTTGTGCAGAATTATTGCTACTTTCAGTTGAAGTATTAGATGGCTTAGAGCAAATTGATGTTATTTGTTTGGATGATATTCATCTGATTGCAAATAATAAGGTTTGGCAACAAGCCATTTTTGACTTATATAATAGAGTACTTGAGCAAAACAATCGATTGTTGATCAGTGGCGATCAAAGTGTTACTCAACTTGGACTGAGTTTACCTGATTTAATTTCTCGTTTAAGTTGGGGATTAACAGAGCAAGTGAGACCACTAGACGATGATGAAAAAGTTATGGCTTTACAATATCGAGCATCTAAGCGGGGTTTAACCTTGAGTAATGAAGCAGCAAGCTTTCTACTTAATCGTTTATCACGTGAAATGGGAAATTTAATTGCCTCACTTGATATTCTTGATAATGCATCTATAAGAGAGCAGCGTAAAATTACTATTCCTTTTATAAAAGATGTTTTGCATTTAAGCTGAACCTAGCTGAGTTTTTCTTTCTTAAAGCCCCAATAGTTCTTTACCTTTATAGTGAGTAGATAATGAATACAGTAATTGTAGATACAAAGAAGATAGCTCCATCTAAAATCATTTGTATTGGGCGTAATTATGTAGACCATATTGCCGAATTAAATAATGAAGTGCCGGATGAAATGGTGGTTTTTTTAAAGCCTAACTCGGCAATCGCAACTCAATTACAATCATTTCATCAAGAAGCATTGCACTATGAAGCTGAGCTGTGTTTTTTGTATCAACAAGGAAAGTTTAGTGCTGTTGCTGTTGGTTTAGATTTAACAAAACGAACTTTACAAGCAAAATTAAAAGCTAAGGGCTTGCCGTGGGAGCGCTCAAAAGCTTTCAATGGCTCAGCTATTTTTAGTGATTTTGTCTCGATAGATGATATTGACAATAGCTTGAGTTTAGCATTAACAATTGATAATCATTTAACACAAGCAGGTGGTGTTGAATTGATGATGGTAAAACCTGCGGATATTTTGTTGCAACTGCAAGACTTTATGGATTTAGAAGAGGGTGACATTGTGATGACGGGCACACCTAAAGGAGTAGGGGAGATAGTCAAGGGTTCTCAGTTTGTTGCTGAAGTAGTATGCCAAGGCAAAACACTAGTGTGCTCTACCTGGCTTGCTAATTAAGATTTAATTAATGACCTGAGTTACCGCTTCGTCTTTAGGTTTACTTGGGTCAAATCGTCTTATTTGTACAATCATACCTATATAGGGGTGGTCGAAATAATGTATTTCACCAGTTATTGCCCGCTTATTCTGACTAAAGTTAATTAGCTTTGCTTGAGTGCTATTAATTGAATCAGACGTATCTTTCTTAGCGGATTCACCTAATACATTAAAATCAGCCGTAATATAAAGATAATGATCTAAGTGAACTTTTAAGAAGCCATCTAAAAACCAAGGTTGTGCTGGTTTTTCTGGTGGAACCGTCTTTATTTGCTGTTTTTCACTTGTATGCTTTTTATCGGTAGCTATTAACTCTTCAAACGTTTCTGATTCAAGTACGCTGATTAACTGGTTAATATTAGTTTCATCTAACGTATTAATATCCTCGAATATCTGCTCTCTAATCAATGAATCATTACTGTCTGTATTATCCTCTTGAGAAAATTCAGCATCACTCTTTAGCTGTTGTGCACTTAATGACGTAATAAGTTTTGATTCAGCAAGTGCCAATTGATATTTCTCTAGCGCCTGATTGTATTGATAGTTCAGATGCTTTCCTGCGAATAATTTAAGAGGAATCGCTTTTTTACGAGTAACGCCAACTTGTCGCCAACCAAAATGCAAAAATGGCTTAAACTCTTTGCTCCACTGTAAGCGCTTTTTAATATCGCCTAATAATAGTGAATCATCAGCAATGAGAT
>CAXIBS010000069.1:0-10994 GCA_964022585.1 uncultured Colwellia sp. | reverse complement strand
ATGTTGCCACCGTTTAAGTGGGAAGACTCTAGCCAAGCCTTCATTACACCTTCTGACATTGCCTGTATCCTTTGCTGGGGTAAAGCAACTAAAATAATATAATTATTTATACTGTGTAATTTGCATAACATCTACGCTGAAAATAGGTATTAACTTATGTCAAATATCCACTTTCACCTTAAAGCTAAACAAATAGTCTTTAGTAAAATAATTATCCTGTATTTACACTTTTTTATTAGATATCAACATATTCAATATTGAATATGTTGATATTTTTTCATTGAAAGTATCTAAAATAAAATATTAGATACTTCCACTATACTGATAACTCAAACAGTTAAACTGCTCTTGTTAGTAACATAGATTTGATATGGCCAATAGCTTCTGTTGGGTTTAATCCTTTTGGACAAACATCAACACAGTTCATGATTCCGTGACAACGGAATACACTGTAAGCATCTTGTAAACCATCTAAACGTTCTTCTGTTGCAGTATCACGGCTATCAATTAAGAAGCGGTAAGCATGCAATAAACCAGCAGGACCGATAAATTTATCAGGATTCCACCAGAACGAAGGACAAGACGTTGAACAACAAGCACATAAAATACATTCATAAAGACCATCTAATTTATCACGATCTTCAATTGATTGAATATTTTCACGAGCAGGCTGCTGAGAGTCGTTGATCAAGTATGGCTTGATTTTTTCATATTGTTGATAGAATTGAGTCATATCAATAATTAAATCACGCACAACAGGTAGACCAGGTAACGGGCGAAGTACAATAACATCCGCTTTTAACTCTGATAATGGTGTGATACATGCCAAACCATTTTTACCATTCATGTTCAAACCATCACTGCCACAAACACCTTCACGACATGAACGGCGGAATGATAAGCTTGAATCTTTTTCTTTTAAAAGAATCAATGCATCAAGAACCATCAAGTCAGAGCCATCAGGAATCTCTAGCTCATAATCTTTCATGTAAGGTTTAGCATCTACATCAGGATTATAGCGGTAAATCGAAAAAATCTGTTTCATCGTCATTTCTCCTTAGTAAACACGTGCTTTCGGTGGGAAAGCGTCGCGGTGAACAGGTTGCATATTAACTTCACGCTTGCTCATTTCTTCTGATTCTGGCGTGTAGATTGAGTGGCATAACCAGTTCTCATCATCACGTTCAGTGAAATCTTGTCTTGCATGTGCGCCACGAGATTCAGTACGGAAGTTAGCAGCTTTAGCTGAACAGAAAGCAGTTTCCATTAAGTTATCTAATTCTAAACATTCAATACGTTGTGTATTAAATTCAGATGATTTGTCATCTAATTTAGCATCTTTCAAACGTTCACGGATTTCAGTTAATTCTTTCATGCCTTGTGCCATGGCTTCACCTTCACGGAATACCGAGAAGTTCATCTGCATACACTGTTGCAAGTCTTTACGAATTTGTACTGGATCTTCACCAAACTTAGAAGATTCCCAACGATTAGTACGCTCTAATGACGCTTCTAAATCAGAGTCAGATGCTTCTTTAGCCGTTTGAGTATCGTTTAAGTAAGTACCTAAGAAGTTACCTGCAGCACGACCGAATACAACTAAATCTAGTAATGAGTTACCACCTAGGCGGTTAGCACCATGTACTGATACACAAGCTATTTCACCAACAGCGAATAAACCTTCAACAATTGTTTCAGTACCATCAGCAGCAACATTAATTGCTTGGCCATTAACATTACAAGGTACGCCACCCATTTGATAATGACAGGTAGGAATAACTGGAATAGGAGCTTCAGCAGGGTCAATATGTGCGAAAGTTTTAGATAAGTCACAAACACCTGGTAAGCGTTTGTACAATGTTTCACGACCTAAATGATCAAGCTTAAGTTTAATGTGTGGACCCCAAGGACCGTCACAACCGCGACCTTCACGAATCTCAGTCATCATTGAGCGAGCAACAACATCACGACCAGCTAAATCTTTAGCATTTGGAGCATAACGTTCCATGAAGCGTTCGCCGTCTTTATTTAGAAGGTAACCACCTTCACCACGACAACCTTCAGTAACAAGAACACCTGCACCAGCGATACCGGTTGGGTGGAACTGCCACATTTCCATGTCTTGCATTTGAATGCCAGCACGAAGTGACATACCAACACCATCACCAGTGTTAATGTGAGCATTAGTAGTTGAAGCAAAGATACGACCTGCTCCACCTGTAGCTAATACTGTTGCACGGGCTTTGAAATAAACGATTTCACCAGTTTCGATACAGATTGCTGTACAACCAACAACAGTGCCATCATCATTTCTTACTAAATCTAATGCATACCACTCTGAGTAAACATTGGTTTTATTTTTAACATTTTGTTGGTAAAGACAATGAAGTAGCGCATGGCCTGTACGGTCAGCTGCTGCTGCAGTACGAGCAGCTTGTTCGCCACCAAAGTTTTTAGATTGTCCACCAAATGGGCGTTGATAAATTTTACCTTCTTCTGTACGAGAAAAAGGTAAACCCATTTTTTCTAATTCGATTACTGACTCAGGGCCAGTTTTACACATGTATTCGATAGCGTCTTGGTCACCGATGTAATCAGAACCCTTAACGGTATCATACATATGTTGTTCCCAGTGATCTTCATGGGCATTACCTAAAGCTACGGTAATACCACCTTGAGCAGATACAGTGTGAGAACGAGTTGGAAATACTTTAGAAATCAAGGCACAAGATTTGCCTGATTCAGAAATTGCTAATGCAGCGCGCATGCCCGCGCCGCCTGCGCCAATAACAATGGCGTCAAATTCACGAATTGGAACGCTCACTTACACACCCCACACAATAGAAAAGCCATAGACTACATAGGCTAGTAACAGAACTGAAAAGAAAAATTGCAATGTACCACGTAAAAATGCTGGTTTTACGTAATCTGACAACACTTGCCAAACACCAATTTTAGCGTGAACAAGTAATGCAAGTAACGCTAACATTGTAGCAACCTTAACACTCGTACAAGCAAAGAAACCATGCCATATTTCATAAGTAACAGGTGGTGTTACGATGAAAAATCCAGCAAGAATCAAGGTGTATAGTACAAGTATAATTGCACTAGCTCTTAGAAGGATAAAATCATGTACGCCATTACGGCCTACTGATGCGACGATGCCTACCATAACCAAACTCCTATTATTGCAGATATTACTAACCAAGCAATAATGATTGCTTTGGCACTAGCATTACCTGAAGCTAACTCTTCAAAATGACCTAAATCCATAAACAAGTGACGAACACCCGCTAATACATGGTAAGTCAGCGCAGAAAGACAGCCGAATATAATAAACATAAAGAAAAAGCCATCAATACTATCTTGAATTTGGGCAAATCCTTCAGCAGAAGAAAGAGAGGTTGAAAGGGTCAATAATAAGATGCCAATAGCAAATACCATAATTACACCAGAAACACGGTGAAGAATAGAGGCATTGGCTGCCGTATGCATCTTAATTGTAGTTAAATCTAGGTTTACAGGACGTTGTTTTTTCACAATTGTTGCCTAAATAGCTCGAAAGCCTTCAACTTTTATTATTGTTACTCATGAATTACCTTATTAGAATTTAATACTTGTCTACTTTTAATGAAGAATAAAAATAGGTTTAAGTACTAAAGAGATTACTAAATAAGTAATTCCCGAAGTGCACGGTAACTGCCTTTAATTTAAAATAGCTCCTTAGCTATCTCTCAGTTAACCGAAGTCGTGTAATAATAACCAACTTATTTAACATTGGCTAAGTAATTCTATTAAGACTTTGGTATAAGAGAATCATTTTCAATATGAAAATAAATCTCTTTAAATAAGAATTCATTATCTGTTTCCTTATTTATTTTACGAAGTAATGAAAAGCAAATTACTGAACGGCTAGATTATATAGCTGATAATGAATAAATTCAATTTCCCTTCATCAAAAAATACAATTCATTTGAGCTTTTAGTCTAAAAAAATGTTTGTCGTCAAACTTTAGTCTAACGGCTATTACATTTTATTTAAAAATTAAGGTAGAATGTCGGCAGTTTGATTTACCCAAGCGACATTTGAAAATTGACCTATTTCATTCTTTTTGAATTTAGTGCTTCTTAATATGATGTATAAATGAAGTACTAAGTGAGTCAGTTTGTCTAAAAATAATTGCAAATTAAAATTGATAGGGGATAAAACATATGGCTGATTCTAAAGCCTCTCTAAGCATTGACGGTAAAGAAGTTACCGAACTGCCTGTACTAAAAGGTACTGCTGGCACTGATGTAATTGATATTAGAACATTAGGTAGCAATGGCTACTTTACCTACGATCCTGGCTACTTAGCAACTGCTTCTTGTGAGTCAGCAATTACCTTCATTGATGGTGGTAAAGGCGTATTACAACATCGTGGCTATGCTATTGATGATTTAGCAAAAAATGCTGATTACTTAGAGGTTTGCTATATTTTATTAAATGGCGAAGCTCCAACAAAAGCCCAATATGATGAATTTAAAAGCATTATAACGAATCATACAATGGTTCATGAAAAATTAGTTCATTTCTTTCATGGCTTCTTACCTGATGCACATCCAATGGCTATGCTTTGTGGTGTTACAGGTGCGTTATCTTCTTTTTATCACAGTGATTTAGATTGTGATGATCCAGCTCAACGTAAGCGTACAGCTCACCGTTTGATTGCTAAGATGCCAACTATTGCAGCGATGGCGTATAAATACAGCGTTGGTCAACCTTTTGTTTTCCCTCGTAATGATCTTTCATACGCTGAAAACTTCTTACATATGATGTTTTCTGTACCTTCAGAAGAGTATAAAGTTAATCCTACTGTTGCAAATGCAATGGATAGAATCTTTACGCTTCATGCAGATCACGAGCAAAATGCTTCTACTTCAACAGTACGTTTAGCAGGTTCTTCAGGTGCAAACCCTTATGCTTGTATTGCTGCTGGTATTGCTTCTTTATGGGGCCCTGCACATGGTGGCGCAAACGAAGCTTGTTTAACAATGCTTGAAGAAATCGGTAGCTTAGATCGTGTTGACGAGTTTGTAGCAAGAGCTAAAGATAAGAATGATTCATTCCGCTTAATGGGCTTTGGTCATCGTGTTTATAAGAACTTTGACCCACGTGCAACCGTAATGCGTGAAACGTGTCATGACGTTCTTAATGAGCTTGGTGTTCAAGATCCACTACTTGACGTTGCAATGGCTTTAGAAAAAGTTGCTTTAGAAGATCAATACTTTGTAGAGAAGAAACTTTACCCTAATGTAGATTTCTACTCAGGTATTATTTTGAAAGCAATTGGTATTCCAACAAGTATGTTTACTGTTATTTTTGCTATGTCACGAACTGTTGGTTGGATTTCTCATTGGGACGAGATGCTAACTCAACCAGGCCAAAAAATTGGTCGTCCTCGCCAAAAATACACTGGTGAAATTAATCGTTCTTTTGTTCCTTTATCTCATAGATAAGACTAAAATAACGAATAAAAAGGTAGCATTTGCTACCTTTTTTATGCAACTTTATTTAGTAAAAGCTGCATAAATATACAGAACATCGAACTGTTACACCTCTTAATTGTACGCTTATCATACAACAAATACCTTATTCCCCTTACAAAAACATTGATATAATTGATACCTAGTATTCACAAAAGAAATATTAAATTAGGTTTTTTTTATCACTTTCATCTCAGTAATTGGCGTTTTTGTCGACAGAACTTCAAATTAACATGAATGAAAAAGCACATATTTACTGCTTAATAATTATACTTAAATATGGTGAGTTTTTACTATTTCGCTAAACCATCTATCCAAAACTTATCTGTATTCATTTATTTTAATCTTTAAAAATGGTTAGGTTTTTAACATTTATTTGATTAACCAAGAGCCTATATATAGTAATTTAGGTAGGTCAAATAATGAATAATCACTCAATAAATATTTTGAAATATACGATGTAAAGTGGGTGGAAAGATCAAAAAGCACTATTCAGATTAAAAAACTACCTGTGTTATTTTTACAAGAGTATTTAACGACTTTCTTGAAGTAGGTATAATGCAGTCGTTTTTTATTCAACAATGATTAGTATGACAGATTATTCTTTAAGATTTGGCGGTATCGCTCGCCTTTACGGCCTACACGGTGCAACAGTATTACAACAAGCCCACTTTTGTGTGATTGGTATTGGCGGTGTTGGTTCATGGGTAGCAGAGGCATTAGCTCGAAATGGTGTTGGACAAATAACATTGATTGATCTAGATGATATCTGTATTACTAATATTAATCGTCAAATTCATGCTCTTACCGATACAATTGGCGAAAGCAAAGTTGAAGTAATGAGTGATCGTATTAAACAAATTAATCCTGATTGCCGAATAAACGTGATAGAAGATTTTATCACTACTGAGAATTTAGCTGAATTAATGTCTGTTAAATTTGATTATGTGATTGATGCAATTGATTCTGTAGATATAAAGACACGGTTAATTGCTTTTTGTAAACGTGGGAAGACTCCTATAATCACTATTGGTGGCGCTGGTGGTCAGGTTGACCCATCAAAAATAAGTATTACTGATCTGAGTAAAACATACCAAGATCCACTTTTAGCTAAAGTGAAGAATCAATTACGACGAGAGTTTAATTTTCCTCGTGCCGATATAGCCAAAGCGAGTAAAAGAAAGTTTTCTATTGATGCCGTATTTTCTACAGAGCAATTACGCTACCCCAATGAAGTGGGCGAAGTTTGTTTGGCTAAACCTGATGTGGGTGATGGCAATAGTAGTTCAATGCGTTTAGATTGTAGTGGCGGCTTTGGCGCAACCACTCACGTTACAGCCACCTTTGCTTTTTTTGCCGTTGGCCGAGCGATAGAAAAATTATTAAAGCGCCATAATCAATTTATCAACAGTTAATCCGTTAATAATACTTTATACCAATTCAACTTATTGAATTATTATCTTAATTTTGTTAACTATGGCTAAAACCCCATTTCCTCGAGATGGGCTTAAATGCTGCATAAGCCCTAGCTTCTCAAAATAACTTTCAATATCAAAAGCCTGTATTTGCTCTGCAGTTTTATCATTAAAAGCCGCTAATACTATAACCAATAGCCCACGGATAATTTTAGCATCACTGTCTGCTTGAAATTGAAAAACACCTTTTTCATTTTTTTGAGCAGTTAACCAAGCCAGACTTTCACAGCCACTAATTAGACTTTTTTCATCACGTAATTTCTTATCTAATCGTTCCAGTTGCTTACCTAACAGCATTATTTCACGATGACGAGAATCCCAGCTTTTGATATTAGAAAATTTTGTAGTTATTACTTCACTTGCTTGTTCTGTATCACTATCGAGGTAATTAGCTGTTATCAACTCTTGGTTTTCTTGCTTCACAATTTTTGTTAAACAATCAATAAAATAATCAACTTCTGCAAACGTATTATACGCTGCTAATGAAACTCTTAAACAGCCTGATATATTCAAGTATTCCATTAATGGCATAGCACAATGGTGTCCACTTCGAACAGCAATACCATAGCTATCAAGCGCAGTAGCGATATCATGATTATGGTGGCCATTTACACTAAAAGAGATTACAGGGATATCAGGCTCACCCAGCACTATAAATTTTACTATTTTTTCAGATGATACTGATAGATTTTGTAAAGCTTGGTAACAATAATGGCTGAGTTCTTTTTCATACCCTTGTATTTCATCCTTGTTATTCACTGTCAGAAATTTAACTGATTCACTAAGCGCAATAACACCTGCTATATTGGGAGTTCCTGCTTCAAATTTAAAGGGCAGAGTATTAAATGTTGTTGGCGTATTAAAACTTACTTGTTTAATCATCTCCCCTCCCCCTTGATACGGAGGCATTTTTTCAAGCAGAGCTTGCTTTCCATACAATACTCCCACGCCAGTAGGACCAAACATTTTATGGGCTGAAAAAGTATAAAAGTCACAATCAAGTGACTGTACATCTACAGAAAAATGCGCAATGGCTTGTGCTCCATCTATAACGGTAATAGCACCAAGAGATTTAGCCTTTTCTATAATTTTTGATAATGGGTTTACCTTTGCAATAACATTAGACAGATGAGCACAACACACTATTTTAGTATTACTATGAAGCAGTTGCTCAAAGTCGTTCATATCAACACGACCTAGCTCATCTAGCTTAACTGTTTTGATCTCAGCGCCTGTTTGCTCTGCAACTAATTGCCAAGGTACAATATTGGCGTGATGTTCACTAACAGCAATAAGTATCTCATCACCCTGTTTCAACACTTGCCGACCAAGTGTCATTGCTATGAGATTAATGCTTTCAGTTGTACCTTTTGTCCAAATAATTTCTTTACTACTTTTAGCATTAATAAACGTTTTAACATTTTCCCTAGCTAACTCAAAACTTTTGGTGGCTTTTGCACTTAACGCATGAGATGCACGGTGTACATTAGCATTGGAGCTATGATAAAAAGCATGGTAACTATCAATAACACTTCCAGGTTTTTGCGTGGTAGCTGCGTTATCAAAATAAACTAATGTTTTAGTAGCATTTGCGACTAATGGAAATTGTTGACGAAACTGTTGAGGGTTAAAGCTTTTCATTTAATGGAATATTTTACTAAGTACAATACAAGAAAACACAATTATACCCTATTCTTTCTCTAGCTAATGATATTAATTAACACTGCAATTTACTTTTCAATTAGCACAACGTTCTCACTATAAATATTAACTAAAAACGCCCTTCTCTTACTTTTTGTCGCCGACTATGAGTGAGCTCCCACTTACTCGCTTGTTTTAGCCAATAGCTAGCCTGTTCGATATTTTTCTTTTGATAATATGCCAGCGCTATATTGTAATGAAAGCTAGGCATTCTAAATTGCTCAGCGTAATCACCTAGTAATGCTAAATATTGGAATGGAAAGTCAACTTGATTGTATTCAAGTTTTGTTCGTTTAAACAGTGGCTTAAATGCATTAATAACGCCTTGTTGCTCATTGCTCTTTTTATCACAAGTTTTTGAGCTAAATAAACCAACCTCCTGCTCAAACCCTTTTGGGGTACCTAATTTCCAATATTGAAGGTTAAGGGAATTATCACCAATAGCTTGTAAAATTGGCGTTGTTTCTTTAATTTTATCTCCCCACGCTAGTTGTTTTAACACTTTATTTCTAACGCTGCTTTTATCACCTTGATAAGAGCTAGGCAATACCGCGATATTTTGTGAGAATGCTTCTTCTTGATTAGCAAGACATCGAACATGCCCCTCACTTAATGGGTATTCATCTATAAATCCCAATAGGTGGCTTATTTCATGCTCTATTACATTGATGCCATCTTGAGCATCAAAATATAACATGCCAAAGTGAACATTAGCCCCACCTTCAGGCAGCATCACGGCGATATAACGACTAGAAACTGAAGGCGCTATTTTATAAAATTGGCTTTCATCACACAAAATTGCACTTTGATTTGCCGTTGAGCAAGACAACATTGACAATGGAATATACCTAACAGGTAAAAAACAAACGGCAGTATTTAAAGGCTGCTTTGTAAACTTTTGTGAAATTTGCTCTGCTTGCGCTAAATGTACTAAGTTTGTGGCAAAGATTTGTATACTATTAGAGCAGCTACTTTTATTTCCTTCATCACTAATTTTCCTTTTCACTTTGGGCAATAACACTTGATATTTAGCCAAAGAGTTAAGTAATGATATGCCTTTTTCATCAGTTTTTAATAATAATGAATATTGATTTAACAACGAGCGGACTGCTTCTACTCTTCCCTCACTTATAGCAATCTCTATCATCAAAACAACAGCAACCACTACCGTACTATCTTCATTTTTAATTAGTGTTTGCAGTGGTAACCTATTAAGTAAAGCGTGTGCTTTTTGAGTATATCCCTGATAAAAGTACAATCGAGCTAATGCTATAGACGCTTTATGAAATTTAAGTCTAATTGCTTGTTGATACCATAAAATAGCTTGTTCACTATCACTGAAAATAGTTTTGCTTTCATCTAGGTAAAACTCAGCTAGTTGATAGGCAATTTTCCCTTCAGTTTTTGCTAACTTTCTTCCTATATTTTGCCACAGTTTACTGCCATGTTTAGTTTGTTGCCACGCATAAATTAAGGCTACTTTATTGTCGTGCGCCAAGGCAAAGTTTAACTGACTAGGTGTATGATTATTATCTTTAATGATGCGAGCTAATGTATCTTGCAAAAAAAATGAGCTTGTTGATAGTCCTGTTAAAAGAAAAATCGACAACCCCATTATTAGTAATATATTTTTTCTCATATCAAAAGATATTAAGACTGAGTTTTTTGTTTAGTACTTACCGCTTTTTTAGTTCGCATCAACTCTAATTCTAATCTAGCGTATCTATGCTCAATAAACTCAAATACATTAGTACTTATAGATAGCTTAAAGAAATTTGCTGCTGCACCGAAGTTATCTTGGTTTTGATTATGTTTTCCTAAATAAAAATAGGCTTCACAAAGTCTATCAGTTAATTCTTTACTTGAATTAATATCCACAGTTAAATCACCAATAAATTCTGTTTGGCTAATTTCACCTAAAAATAAATAGATAACTTGTTTTGCCCAAGTACGTTCATTAACATTTTTCGCTCTTTGCTCTAATTTTTGTTTAGCTAATATAGGATCAACCTCATATTCAGCCAAGTAAAGCCATAGTAAACGATAAGGATCGTCACTTTGTTTATAGTGAAAATTAATAAAATCTTGCGCTGCTAATTCAGGTCTATCGCCGTAATAAAGTGCAATGCCTCTATTTAAATGGGCGTATTCGTGTCCAGGAGATAATTCTAATACGGAATCAAATTTTTGGTATGCTTCACCAAATTCTTTTAATTGAGTAAAGTGTATGCCTAAAAAGTTATAAGCATCAGTTAATGTTGGTTGTAATTTTATAGCCTGAGTAAAGTCATAT
>CAXIBS010000068.1:0-11034 GCA_964022585.1 uncultured Colwellia sp. | reverse complement strand
CATGCAATGTATCAATCAAAATTATTAGGAAAGCATCGCACTCAATTATATAGCCCTGACTCTGATTTACGTATCATTGAAAAAAATATTCAACTAGATGAAATTGGACAAGCGTTGAGAAAAAGTGAGTTCCAGTTATATTACCAACCAAAAGTAAACATGTTAACGGGAGAAGTATTTGGGGCAGAAGCTCTAATACGCTGGATTAATCCTGAAAGAGGACTCATTCCACCATTAAATTTTTTACCTATTGTTGCTGATACACCATTAGAAATTAATATTGGCGAATTTGTTATTAATCAAGCTCTACAGCAACTTGATGATTGGCAAAAACAAGGAATTAACTTAGAGGTCAGTGTTAATATTTCATCAAATCATTTGCTCTCTTCTTCTTTTATTTTACAGCTTGGACAGTCTTTAGCTGAACATCCATTAGTCCCTCCTAAAAACTTACAATTAGAAGTTTTAGAAAGCTCAGCCTTAGGTGATATCAACACCATTAATACTATTATTGCAACATGCCAAAATGAGCTTGGTGTAAACTTTTCTCTTGATGATTTTGGTACAGGCTACTCATCACTGACACATTTGAGAAGTTTACCGGTTGACACGATTAAAATAGATCAAAGCTTTGTGCGAGATATGCTAGATGATGCAAGTGACTTCTCAATTATTGATGGTGTTATTGCCCTATCAAAATCATTTGACCGAGATGTAATTGCTGAAGGTGTTGAGAGCACTAGCCACGGCTTAATGTTATTGCACATGGGTTGTACAAAAGCTCAAGGGTATAAAATAGCCGAACCTATGCCACCAACCTATTTTAAAACTTGGTTGAACTCATATATTCCAAACAAAACCTGGCTACATTTTGCTGCAACACATTATAGCCATAAAGAAAATAGTTTGGAAATACTCAAAATCATCAATAAACGATGGCAAACAAAGTTTAAAGAAGCCGTTCTCTCATCCCATTCTAATAGCGATTCGTGGCCTATTCTCAACTGTCAACTTTGCCATTGTAATAGTTGGATCAACAAGAAAAGACAAGAACGACTTTTTAAAAAGAAAAGTATTAAACGCCTTATGCAAGTGCACGATAAAACACACATACTTGCTAATACAATAAAGCATAAGTATCAATCAGGTAATATTGAAAGTGCTCGGGCATTATTAACACAATTAGACCTATTATTTAAAGAGATGCATACAGCCACAGTATTATGTGAATAAAAAGCTATAGATATATACACTACTAATATTTATAAAAAATAATAAGTAAGCAAAAGCTAAAACTCTTAAAAACAAAAAAGCCTGAATAAAGTAAATCATTCAGGCTTTTTCTTTCATCAAACTTGATTAAAAAGCTTCTACTTTTTAGCCAATTTTTCTTTAATACGTGCTTTACGGCCAGATAGCTCGCGCAAGTAGTAAAGTTTAGATTGACGAACATCACCGCGACGTTTCACTTCAATTGAGTCAACAATTGGGCTATGTGTCTGGAATACACGCTCTACACCAACACCGTTCGAAATTTTACGAACAGTGAACGCAGAATGTAAGCCACGGTTCTTAACAGCAATAACAACACCTTCAAATGCTTGAAGACGTGATTTATCACCTTCAGTAACTTTTACTTGAACTACAACAGTATCGCCTGGAGCGTATGCTGGTAGGTCTTTTTTTAATTGCTCTTGTTCGAGCATTTCAATAATTTTACTCATAATACCTTCTTCCTAGTGTTTCACAGACTAAGTGGATTTTGCTTTCTTCTTAAGTGAAGTTAACATTTTCTCCTGCTCAGCTGTCAGAGCTAGGTTTGTTAATAGTTCTGGTCTTCTGGTCCATGTTCTCATTAGAGACTGTTCTTGGCGCCATAAACGTATATGTTCGTGATTTCCGCTTAGTAATACCTTTGGCACTGACATTTCTTCCCCCGTAGAGGTAGTCAATAACTCTGGTCTAGTGTAGTGAGGGCAATCTAATAAACCGTTAGAGAAGGAGTCCTGCTCTGCTGATTCTTTATGTCCTAATACACCGGGTACTAATCGTGCTACAGCATCTATCACATTCATTGCAGGGAGTTCACCACCACTTAAAATGTAATCACCAACCGACCATTCTTCGTCAATATCTGACTCAATAAGTCGCTCATCGATACCTTCATAACGACCTGCTATAAATATCAGGCAGTCATCTTGCGCTAATTCACTTACACCCGCTTGGTCCAATTTTCGTCCCTGCGGCGACAAATATATAACTCGAGCTTTTTTACCTTCACTTGCTGCAGCTTTACGCGCAGAAGCAATGGCATCTCGTAGAGGTTGCACCATCATCAACATACCTGGACCACCGCCATAAGGACGATCATCAACAGTACGGTGTCGATCATGTGTGAAGTCTCTTGGGTTCCACTTATGAAACTCAATAAGCCCACTGCGAATTGCTCGGCCTGTCACCCCATGCTCTGTTATAGCATCAAACATTTCGGGAAAAAGGCTTATCACCCCTATCCACATTTTGCTTTTCTTCAATGAAGAATCGACACTAGTCACAAGCTAGAAACCTGGGTCCCAGTCAACACAAATTTGTTTATTTTCAATGCTTACCGATTCAACAACTTGTTCCAAAAGATAAGGAATTAACCTTTCTTTCTTACTAAAGCCATCATTAAGGTTCGCTTTCACAACCAGTACATCGTTAGCGCCAGTTTCCAACATGTCAGATACCACACCAAGGTCGTAACCTTTTGTAGTAATAACAGCCATTCCGATCAAGTCACGCCAATAATAATCACCTTGTGATAATGTTGGTAATGTACTTTCATTGATTAATATTTCTGAGCCGACTAATGCTTGCGCATTATCACGGTCGTCAATACCACCAACTTTAACGATCAAGCCTTTGTTGTGCTTGCGCCAATCAGTAATATCTACTGTTCGCGTATTATTTCCTAATTTTAATGACCAAGGAAAATAGTCAAGTATGGCATCAGGTTCATCGGTGAATGAATGAATTCTCAACCAACCTTTGATACCGTAAACAGCGCCTACTTTACCTAAGGTAATTTGATTTTCTGTACTCATAACAACTCACTAATTACTACTACTACCTACTAAGTTTGTTATTAAGCTGCTGCTTGAGCATCTTTAACTAACTTAGCCACACGATCAGATACACCAGCACCTTGACCAACCCAATGGTTGATACGGTCTAGGTCTAAGCGTAATTTTTCAGCTTGACCTTGTGCTGTTGGGTTGAAGAAACCAACTTTCTCGATGAAACGACCATCGCGAGAGTTACGGCTATCTGCAACAACAACCTGATAGAATGGACGCTTTTTAGCGCCACCACGAGCTAAACGAATGGTAACCATATCGTCCTCTTTATATTTAAGTGTTAAAACGAATTTTCCAGACACTTTCTGTCGAACCGACAGAAAAGCTCGCGTATTTTACGCTTTTAAGAAATAAACACAAGAGAAAGTTGAAAAGCAGTAGAAAGATATTGGAATAAAGGGATTAAAAGCAGCGGGAATAACAACTGCTTTTATAATAAAAATTTATAATTGATCTTATAGCGGCATATTTGCATACCGCTATTATTAACACCTAGACGTATAGCGAAGTTGATTGAGAGTAGAGACTTATCGCCCAAACATTCCACCGCCGCCACCCATTCCACCTGGAGGCATCATACCTTGCATGCTACGCATCATTTTTTTCATACCGCCTTTAGCAGACATTTTTTTCATCATTTTTTGCATTTGCGCAAACTGCTTCAATAACTTATTCACATCTTGAATTTGTGTACCTGAACCAGCAGCAATACGGCGTTTACGTGAACCTTTAATAATATCTGGACGTTCACGCTCAGCTGGCGTCATTGAATTAATAATAGCTTCCATACGGTTAGTCAGCTTATCATCCATTTGATCTTTAACTTGCGCTGACATATTTCCCATACCAGGCAATTTATCCATCATGCCCATCATGCCGCCCATATTCTTCATTTGTCCAAGCTGGTCACGAAAATCTTCTAAGCTAAAACCTTTACCACTTTTCACTTTTTTAGCTAGTTTTTCAGCTTTTTTACGGTCAACGTTTTGCTCAATCTCTTCAACAAGAGAAAGTACATCTCCCATACCAAGTATACGAGAGGCTATTCTGTCTGGATGAAACGGCTCTAATGCTTCAATTTTTTCGCCAACACCCATAAATTTAATAGGCTTGCCAGTAATATGACGAATTGATAAGGCCGCACCACCGCGCGCATCACCATCAGTTTTCGTTAAGATAACACCTGTTAAAGGTAATGCATCATTAAAAGCTTTAGCGGTATTTGCGGCATCTTGCCCTGTCATTGCATCGACAGTAAATAAAGTTTCAATTGGGTTAATTGCTGCATGAAGATCTTTAATTTCATCCATCATGCTTTCGTCTACATGTAAACGACCAGCTGTATCAACAATAACTACATCAAAGAAGTTTTTCTTTGCGTGATCAATAGCAGCATTAGCAATAAAAACAGGCTTTTGTTTAATATCACTTGGGAAAAAGCCAACATTAATTTCATTTGCTAAGGTTTCAAGCTGCTTAATAGCCGCAGGACGATATACATCGGCACTAACGACAAGTACTTTTTTCTTTTCGCGTTCTGTTAAAAATTTAGCTAATTTTGCTACAGAGGTTGTTTTACCTGCACCTTGTAAACCTGCCATCAACACTACCGCTGGTGGAGCAGCTTTTAAATCTAAGGTTTCATTTATTCCACCCATGGCAAGTTCAAGTTCTTTTTGAACTATTTTTACAAATACTTGCCCTGGCGTTAGACTTTTCGAGACATCGGTACCTACGGCTTGTTCTTTAACTTTACTCACAAATTCGCGAATAACAGGTAAAGCCACATCAGCTTCTAATAGCGCCATACGTACTTCACGCAGGGTATCTTTAATATTATCTTCAGTTAAGCGGCCGCGCCCACTAATATTTTTAAGGGTTTTACCTAATCGTTCGGAAAGATTATCAAACATGAATAACTCGAATAAAAACTATTAACAAAAATTATGACACTATTATACCCACGCTAAAGATAATCTAAAGAAGAAATTGTTAACAACAGTAGATATAAGGGAAATAGTAAGTTCAAAGACCTTCGTTTATTCCTTCGTTAACGTATTTAGAAACAGTGTTTTTTTATCCAAATCAATCTTCAACACAGCTATATTTCAGAGTGCATTCTAAAAGGTAATGGGTGTATAATAATATTGATTTTTTATTATGGCTCTTTTAGCTAACACTGTGGAACAGTTAATGGATTTTATTAAAAACTTTATCGACTTAAGTGCAGAAGCAAGCCCTTGGCTTTTACTGGGTTTACTCATTGCTGGCTTGATGAAAGCGTGGGTACCAAGTCAAATTTTAAGTAGACATTTGGGCAAGGGAAAATCTGCTGTTGTAAAAGCAGCCCTAATAGGAGCTCCTTTACCTTTATGCTCATGTGGAGTAATTCCTGTTGCAACAGAATTAAGACGAAGCGGTGCTTCAGCCCCTGCGACAGCATCCTTTTTGGTTGCAACTCCTGAAACAGGCATTGATTCTGTTTCTGTTTCCTATGCATTGCTTGGCCCTATATTCGCTATTTACCGCCCTTTTGCAGCCATATCTTCAGCAATTATTACAGGTTTATTGGTCTCAAAAATTAAAGAAAGCGATATTAAACCTCCTCAGACTAATTCACAGGAAAAAAAATCAAGTTGTTGTGCTAGCAAACAGCCGACAGCCGTAGTTAGCAGTTGTTGTAGCTCAAAAGAGCCAGTTAAAGAGATACAAGAAAAGCCTAAAACAAGCTCTTGTTGTTCATCAAGCACGCAAAGTGCTCCTGATGAACCAAGCACATCAACACCTTCAAAAAATGACTTTTTAGCAAAAACTAAAATGGGTGTATACTACGCAGCAACAAAGTTAATTGATGATATTATTATTTGGCTCGCTGTTGGACTTATCTTTGCTGCAATTATTAGAACTTTTTTACCAGAAGATTTTCTATTAAGTTATGGCAGTGGCTTACCAGCTATGTTACTTATGATTTTAATATCAATACCTATGTACATATGTGCTACTGCTTCAACTCCAATAGCTGCTGGATTTATTATGGCTGGGCTATCACCGGGTACCGCTTTAGTATTTATGATGGCAGGTCCTGCAACCAATATTTCAACACTAGGTGTTATTAAAAACGAGATGGGTAGTGCAGTATTAGTCCGTTATTTATTAGGCGTTGCAATTTCAGCAATAGGGTTTGCAAGTTTACTCGATTTTACGTTGAATTATTACGCGATTAATATTGGTGAACAAATGCAGCATTCTCATGAGCTACTACCCTATTGGTTTGGCGTAAGTTGTACTCTGTTAATTACTTTATTGGCGATTAAACCGTTAAGAAAGCTTGTATTATAAGTTAATGTAAAATCCAGTTCGGCATTGAAGCCGAGAAAGTGATAATTTAAGCACGTTGTTTATCAGAATTTACTAATCCTTTTTTTAATTTATATCAAAGCTTTTAGTTAATTGCATAGTATTGGTAATTTAATCTGATAGAATCATTTTAATTGTATTTAGTAGGAATTTATTAGTGGATTTTTTGGTTATTGGATCTAGCATTGCCTTTGTTGCATATATGCTTGCCACCTTGGCAATTTTATCACGCTTATTTCACCCAAGCGGTCCTAATTTTCATCAAGTATTGATACTTGCCATTGTTGCAATTACCACACATATTTTTAATGATGCGCAACTCTTATTTAGTCAAGAGACAATAAACTTTAGCTTACCCAATGTTATTTCACTCGTAAGCTTGGTAATTACCATCGCAATTTCTCTGATTGCTCTTCGAATAAAAGTTAACTTACTATTACCCGTAATCTATGGCTTTGCTGGTATCTGGCAGTTATTGATGATTTTTATTCCTAAGACGGAATCAATGCCTCTAATAGCAGAAAAAATTATTTTAATTAGCCATATAGGTATTGCGTTAATAGCCTATTGTATTTTAATTATTGCCACATTATATGCCTTTCAAGTTGCCTATATTAACCTAAAACTAAAAAGTAAAAATTTAACTGCTGTTGTGCATTTACCGCCATTAATGCAGGTTGAAAAGCAGTTATTTACTATTTTAATGATTGGTACATTATGTTTATTTGCCAGCCAATTAGTCGGCCTCCTATTTCTTGAAGGCTTTTGGGCTAAAGAAAACCTTCATAAAACGATACTTTCATTAGTAGCGCTAGTGATTTACATTATTATATTGGCAGGACATATCCATCAAGGATGGCGTGGCCATAGAGTATTAGTATTAACAGTGCTCGCCAGCACACTATTAACTTTGTCATACTTTGGTAGCCGATTTGTTAAAGAGTTCTTACTCTCTTAATATTGCTATTTTTATAATAAAACTTTAATAAAGGATCTCCTTTTTGGAAAACATATCTACTCAGGTGCTTTTTATTGCTTTAGGCATACTAATACTTATCTCGGCTTATTTCTCTGGTTCTGAAACGGGCATGATGGCACTTAATCGATACCGATTAAGACACCTTGAAAATGAGAAACATAAAGGTGCAAAACGTGTAAGTAAATTACTTAAGCGACCAGATCGTCTTATAGGACTTATCCTTATTGGCAATAACTTGGTTAACATAGCCGCCGCTTCTATAGCTACCGTAATTGGTATACGCTATTTTGGTGATGTTTATGGCATGTTAGCTTCAACTGTTGTGCTAACTTTGGTTATTTTAATCTTTGCGGAAGTTACGCCTAAAACACTTGCCGCTTTGTATCCAGAAAAAATAGCATTCCCTAGCTCAATCATATTATCATTACTACTTAAACTCTTATTCCCACTAGTTATCGCTGTAAATTGGATTACTAACGGTCTATTGATGCTTTTAGGCATTAGCTCTGAGCAGCGAGAGCAACATAGTTTAAGCTCAGAAGAGCTGCGAACAGTAGTGAATGAATCTGGTTCATTATTACAAGGGCAAGATCAAAGTATGCTAATGAGTATACTCGACCTAGAAAAAGTGAGCGTTGATGACATCATGATTCCACGAAGTGAATTAGTTGGTATTGATGTAAATGATGATTGGAAGAAAATTCAAAAGCAACTTACCCAAGCTAACCATACTCGTGTTTTATTATATCGTGACAACATTGATGATGTAGTTGGCTATATTCATGCTCGCGATGCTTTAAAGTTACTTTCAAAGAGTCAATTTACAAAAGCCACATTACTTCGAGCTGTACGTGAATTATATTTTATCCCAGAAGGGACACCGCTAAATATTCAATTATTGAAGTTTCAACGGGCGAAAGAGCGTTTAGGCTTAGTTGTTGACGAATATGGCGATATTCAAGGTTTGGTTACTTTAGAAGATATCCTTGAAGAAATTGTTGGAGATTTTACAACAACCATGACACCGACTCCAAGTGAAGAGGTGACGTTGCAACCTGATGGCAGCTACTTAGTTGATGGCAGTGCAAGTATTCGTGATGTAAATAAAGAAATGTCATGGAAATTACCAACAGATGGCCCTAAGACACTTAATGGTTTAATCATAGAACACTTAGAAGATATTCCTCAAAATAACTTAAGTGTTCGTATTGCAGGTTACCCTGTAGAGATTGTTGAAGTTTCCAACAATAGAATAAAAATAGTACGAGTGATGCCAGAGTTTTTTGTTAGTGAAACGGTTGAAGAAGGTTAATTTTAGAAAATTGTGAGTAACAAAAGAACAAAGCAAAGTTAATAACAAAGTTATCCACAAGCTTAAATAACAAAAGAGCTTTCCACAATTTCTGTGGATAACAATAGCAAGCCCTTTTACTCAGTGCTTTTTGCTATTTCAACCGTTTTTTTAACAAATATTTTATCTTTTTTTTAAAAAAAAGATTGCAAAATCACTACGCTATATCCTGCGTAGTTTACGCCGATTTCAACAGTAAAAATAAAAAATAATAATACTTATCTCAACTTAATTTTGGATAAAACTAAAACTTTTATCCAAAGAATAATCGCCATAACCAGCCGTGATTCAAATCAGCTTCACAGCTTTTCAGTTGTGATGCATAACGCTTTGCTCTGTTATCAACCTTTCTTGATACTTTTACTAACCAACGTTTTTTCTTATAAGTTTTCCGTTTAAACCCACCCCAGCCTTCATGGTAATTTAAGTATTGGTTATAGGCATCCCACTTTGACACTCCGTTAATTTTCTGTGTTTTATAAATAAACCATCCCATAAAATCTATTGCATCATCAAAGTCATCTCGATCAGCACCAGAGTTATCCGTTTCACGCACGTAGTCATCCCAAGTCATCGTTTTAGCCTGTGAATAACCATAAGCACTACTTATTCTTCCCCATGGAATAAAGCCCAGTAAATAATCTCTAGGAGGCTGTGCATCATGCCTAAATGAGCTTTCTTGATACATCATACTCATGGGAACATGAATAGGCACTCCCCAGCGTTCTCTTGCATCTTTAGCTGCAAAATACCAATCTCTGTGTTCGCGAAATATTTCACAAATATTTTCAGGGTTCTTTGGTGGTGGTGTTGCACAACTTGTTAAAAGTAAAGTACTGAAGGCGATAGAACAGGTTAATTTCGCTTTAGGGGGGAGTAGTAATGCCATAAATAATTCAAGAAGCTTATTCGAATTTAATAATAGAATGAATAATGCCAGAATTCTCAATAAATTGGCAACCTATTACTCAGGTAAACTCAATCAAGCTTAATCTATCTTACAGTAGAAACTAAAAGCCACATGTAGAGAGAGTTTATATACCTTTATCTATGGCTATCTAATTAAATATGCTTTCAAAATAGAAATACGAGAAAATTAATTGAACTTATTTATTCATAGGCACTCTTACTTAATAGTTATGTTATTCCCTTAGTGTTTCATGTTTTATGCGCAGCTTTAATTGGCAGCGCATTTTTTTTGCCCTAAATATCACAAAGCACCTTTATTTTTCAATAATTAAGTTATGTTAAAAATAAATTGAACTTACCTAGGAATTAACACTCTTACTTTATAGTTATGTTATTCCCTTAGTGTTTTATATTTTTATGCGCAGCCTTAATAGGCGGCGCATTTTTTTTGCTCGCAATAAACAATATATGAGCTTTATTTATAACATAAAATTTTTATAAAAAAATTGAACTAATCTCTTCATTTACACTCTTACTTTATAGTTATGTTATCCCTTTAGTGTTTCATGTTGTTTTATATGCGCTGTCTAAATAGTCAGCGCATTTTTTTGTCTAAAAAACAGCCCCTTTCTAATGATTTTATAAGTTGAGTGAGAGCTTTGTAGTAACTGCGCAATAAGTATTTGTGAGGATAAAAATAAAGTAGAGAGGCTAATTTTAGAGAATTAATTAGTCGTTTAATAAAGAAAGCAGAAGGAAGCTAAATTTGTATATTACTTTGGTTACATACCTATTTTTTTGCACAACAGGTATATAACCAAGAAAAGGTTAGTTAGGACAATGACAGTAGTATTAACTATTAAAATAGTTATCTAAAAAATCATCAAAGCTTAACTTGTCATTGGCTTCAATGTCTCGTTGATCTTGATGAGATTTTTTTGTTCCTTCACAAAAGTATTGCTCAGAATAAAATTGATAGTCACGTGCAAGAGCTTCTTTTCGATAGCTAGCTGCTTGTTCTAGAGAGTATTCTGATAAGTTTTGCTCTTTATCTACAATAATTGACAAAATTTTTGCAGAAGGAGTCAAACTTGCGTCATTAATTTTTGCACGCTCTCTTTTTATAGAGTCAGTATAGTTAGTCGTTTTATAGGCATTATCTAATAATGTAGCTACAGCTGACATATCATCAAATAACTCATTACCCCAGGTGGTAACTGATTTTTGCGTAACGTCGCCTTTGCAATTAGCGTCTGATAATAATAACTTAGGATCTCGACCACGAAGCACAACTTCATCCATGTTTTTCTCATGCTGTT
>CAXIBS010000067.1:0-11192 GCA_964022585.1 uncultured Colwellia sp. | reverse complement strand
TGATTTATTTCTGCTAATGGGCTAACATCTTTATCATAATCAACACCTTCGACATTAAAGCCAAACAGTTTCAAGAACTCGTTGTGATATCCAACATAGTCTGTCATCTCGTCTATAGTATCAGTATCAACACTGTTCCAAACATCAGTAATTCGCTGCTGAACACTGTCTTCTAATTCTTTATAGTTCTGACGGAAACGACCTTGATCATCAAGTCGCGGACTATCACTATAAATATTTTCTTTAAACAAGTTACTTATTTGTTCAATACAGCCTTCATAAGTTCCATCAGACTTCATCACTTTAAACATAGCTGAAATATAAAGTGGCATAATTGGAATCGCTGAGCTAGCCTGTGTTACAACTGCATTTAATGAAGTCACTCGGGCTTGCCCTTCAAGGCTTGCTGTAGCCGCATTAATAGCTGTTGCAGCTCTATCTAAATCTTCTTTAGCCTTGCCAATTGTAGCTTTACCATAAATCGGCCAAGTTAACTCTTTACCAATATAAGTATAAGCAACTGTTTTAACGCCTTGCGCTAATACGTCAGCTTCTTTCAAAGCATTTAACCATAATTCCCAATCAGCACCACCCATCACATCAATAGTGCCTTGAATTTCAGCTTCATCAGCTGCTTCAACAGAGATTGAGTCAATAACACGTTTTGATGTATTTAAATTTTTAGTCGTGACACTTTGACCAATTGGCTTCAACGTTGATGAGTAAACTTCACCGGTATCTGGATCTGTTCTTCTTGGCGAAGCTAATGAGTATATAACTAAATCAATTTTACCCATATCAGCTTTAATTGTTTCAATCGCTTTAGCTTTAATTTCGTGAGAGAAAGCATCGCCATTAATATTTTTTGAGTATACACCTGCTTCATCGGCCGCTTTTTGAAAAGCTGCAGTGTTATACCAACCTGCCGAGCCTGTTTTCTTTTCTGTTGGTGGTTTTTCAAAGAAAATACCTAACGTACTAGCATTATTACCAAAAGTAGCAGTTATACGTGAAGCCAAACCATAACCAGTAGAAGCACCAATAACTAAAACATTTTTAGGCCCTGTTTCGTTAGTTGCTTGATTTTTAACATATGAGATTTGTTCTTTCACATGGGCTTCACAGCCAACTGGATGAGCATTAGTACAAATAAAACCACGAATTTTTGGCTTGATTACCATAAGAAAACCTTTTTAGATTGTTTTTATAAAGAATAAAAATTTTCGCTATTGTACCTTGCTCTAAGATTAAAGAGGTACGAGCAGTTATTATATTTATTTTACCGTTTTAATTGTTTAAGGTACATAGTCAAACAAGTTTGAACTACTTACCTCCCCCTAAACAATTTGGCGACAAAGGAGTATTTGCAGCATAATAATCATGCCACTCTTTTTCTGTGTATGTGTGTAGGGCTAAAGCATGGATTTTTTCAGCCAGTTCTTCTGCTAACACAGCATTTACTGCTCGGTGACGCTTTATTAAGCGCTCTGCGTCAAAATGGTTTGATACTATTGTTACTTTAAAGTGAGATTCACTTCCTGGCGGTACATTATGGTTATTACTTTCATTTATTACATCAAGGTGTAGCGGGGAAAATGCAGATAAAAGCTTTTTTTCAATGGCTGAGGCTATAGACATTATTGTTCTCTACTAAATGGGGGATATTAATCATTTTAGCTAACTTAACGGTAGATGCTATGTACAAAAAAGCAAATGTAGGCTAATTAGTGCTAACTTAATGGTGTCATTAAGAATTTATTTTAATAAATTTTAGCCCTTATAAGCAACAAAATAACACGACGACAATATAAATATGTCACAATAGCTTAACTAAAATAATTATCACTAAAACCTTTATTATGTTAAGCCCATTCTTTAAAAATGACAAACAATTAACACTTTCCCGCTTTCCTTTAGCCCAAGTAAACAGAAGTCTACAAGCTTGGGATGCAAGTGATGAGTACCTACTTAATTACATTAAGACTGAGCAACTAATTCAGGCAAATACTCGAGTACTCATTTTTAATGATGCCTTTGGTGCCTTAGCCACAAGTTTTTGTTCGCCTATCAGTTCTTCAGCGCTTTCAAATAGTGATAACACAGAAGTTTTCTGTATTAATGATTCTTATGTCAGTAGCCAAGGTATTAAACATAATATCGAGCAAAATCAACTTGCAGATAATAATCTTACACAGTTAAGTAGCTTAGATGCATTACCCACCAATATAGATGTTATTTTATTTAAAATACCTAAAAGCAAATCTTTATTGATTGCGCAATTACTGCAACTAAAGAAAAGTTTTGAGCATTATAAAGCGGATAAAAACACAGTATTTATAGCAGCAAATCGCGCTAAAGAAATACACAGTTCAACTTTAGCATTATTCGAAAAGTATTTAGGTACAACGACAACCTCACTAGCAGTAAAAAAAGCACGGCTAGTTTTTTGTCAACTTGATCAAAAGCAAACATTTGACTCTCCTTTCCCTACTGTTTGGCCACTAACAAATAAAGCATTAAAGCGTGATTTTGTTATTAGTAATCATGCCAACGTTTACGCTAGAGAAAAGCTTGATATTGGTGCTCGTTACTTTATTGAAAACTTACCTAAAGTAGAAGAAAATTGTAAAGTAATTGATTTAGGTTGTGGCAATGGCGTTATTGGCCTTACCGTATTAGCCAGCCAACCAACGGCCTGTATTCAGTTTGTTGATGAGTCGCGTATGGCTATCGCAAGTGCTCAAACCAATATTGAAAAAAATCTGCCTGAGTTAGCATCACAATGTCAGTTTCATTTAAATGATTGTCTAACAGATATAGCAAGTAATAGTGTTGATTTAATTTTGTGTAATCCCCCATTTCATCAACAAACCGCCACCACAGATCACATTGCATGGCAAATGTTCAAAGACAGCCATAGAGTATTAAAGATAGGGGGTGAGTTACGCATAATAGGTAACCGTCAACTTGCCTACCACATAAAATTAAAACGCATATTCGGCAATGAAAAACTTATTGCAAGTAATGAAAAGTTTGTTACACAATCTGCAATTAAGTAATTCTTAAAACTACAACAAGTGAAGTATCATTATGAAATTTAAAAAACACTTATTATTAGCTACCTCTTTAGTCATTACTTTTTTGTTAAGTGGTTGTGCAAGTGCACCGAGTCACTTAATAATTTCTCCTGAAATAATTTCACAGGGAAATAAACTATCTAACAATAAACAAGCCTCACTTAATATTGTAGATATGCGTACAGCAAACCATATCATACAAATATTACGTGAAGGGGAAGCTGCTACATTGATTTCTGCCCAAGATAGGCTTGAAGACACAATCAATAAAAGCTTAAGTAAGCATTGGCAGCAACAAGGTCTATCAATTGAAAACAATGCCATAAATTCAATAGTTATTACTATCGAGAAAGCACAAATAAATGTAGAACAAACATTATTAAAATACCAAGCAGAAAGTGAGATAGTGCTGAAAGTCGCGGTTAATAACAGCTTACAAACATTGACAAGTACCTTTACTAACCGCGGAAATAGTAATGGACCACTTAAAGCTGATATAGCGGTACTAGAGCGTAATTTCAATCAACGCTTGGCTAATTTATTAACGCAAATTTTAGTAAATAAAAAAATTAATCAGTTTTTAAAATAGATAAAATGTTAAGAGGAACGATGTTATGAAAAACATTTTGATATTGGCCTTTCTTTTAATGTCTATAACATTACATAGTACGTCTAGTGATGCTAAAAATATTGCAATAGACCCAACCAATATTTTTCCAAAAGTAAAATTGGAAACATCAATGGGCGTTATTATTGTAGAACTTGATCGAGTTAAGGCGCCAATCACTGTTGATAACTTTTTAACATATGTAGTTACCGGCGAATATAACAATACAATTTTCCACCGCATTGTGGAGGACTTTATAGTTCAAGGAGGTGGGTACGATATAGACTTCACTCCCCAAAAACTAAATAAAGATATTTTTAATGAATCCGGTAATGGCTTAAAAAACGAAAATGCTACCATCGCTATGGCTAAAGAAAGTCGCCCCCACACCGCTAATCGCCAATTCTTTTTTAACATCAATGATAATACCAATTTAGACCCCGGTAGACATTGGGGCTATGCTGTTTTTGGTGTAATTATTGAAGGTGAAGAAGTTCTTGAAGCTATCGCTAAAGTAAAAACAGATTACAACGACATTGTTGGTTGGGAAGATGTTCCTATTGAGCCTGTAATATTAACTAAAGCAACATTGTTACCTGATGAATAGTTAAACAAGCTACCAAGACAATTAAAAGAGAAATGATATGACTCTACTCATTTATAGTATTTAAGAAGTAAATCATTTTTTGACAAATAGGCAATTGTCACCGATAACTAATAAATAACCACAAACAAAGTAAGCCTAAACTAGTTGCACCAAATATACTTTTTAAGGTTTATTTTTAAGCAAAATAAAAAACCTAACATTTTACTTTACGTTGCAGGGAGAGCATACAAGGAATTATTCATGATAATTGAGCGGTTTATCAATGAAAAAATCAAACAAATAAGTGCTTACATTAGCGCCGTCTGTGAGCAGGAATTACATTATACTGAACTAGATAAATTCATTGTTGATACTATGGAAGAGTGGGCTTTTTTAAATGTTACCGATGAAACCCCTAGTACTGCCCATGAAAGAGTTTTTTGGCACTTAGTTCATGAAGTAGCACTACATGGAGCGCAAGCCTTACATCAAAATTTGTTTTTCAAAAGCGAAATGAATACCTGTATAGACTTTTTTAATGGTGTTGGTGGTTATCCTATTGATTGTATTGGTTGGCGACCTATTTCCTAACCTCTAAAAATATCACCAATAACTATTTTTATTGTAAGCTTTAAGGGAAAAAGCTTACAAATGTAATAACCCTCTTCTGCTTAGTACAACACTCTGATAAGCTTAAACTTATAAATATCATGCAAAAATAAGCACCCCTTGAATGCCCTCTTCTTTTAAACAAGCCATTCTCAACAAACGCATGCTGATCTGTATCTTTACAGGCTTTAGCTCAGGCTTACCCTTATTTGTTCTTTATCAATTAGTACCTGGATGGCTAAGAGATCAAGGGGTTTCTTTAGCTGAAATAGGTTTGTTTTCTCTTATTGGCATTCCTTATGTTTGGAAGTTCATCTGGTCGCCGCTAATCGACAGGTACTCTTTAGGAAGATTTGGACGACGACGAAGCTGGATGTTAGCGACTCAAATTTTACTGCTTATCTCTATTGCTGCTTTTGGTTTAGTGAGCCCAAATGAAAATATTTGGTCTGTCGCCTACCTCGCTACTGCAGTTGCTTTTTTCAGCGCCAGCCAAGATATTGTTCTTGATGCCTACCGACGAGAGTTACTACCTGATAATGAACTAGGCCTAGGTAACTCTATTCACGTACAAGCTTATAGATTATCAGGCTTAGTACCTGGCTCTTTAGCTTTTATTCTTGCTGATCATATCAGTTGGCAATCCGTTTTCATCATTGTAGCAGCCTTCATGTTACTGGGTGTTTTTCTCACGCTCTTTATTAAAGAATTAGATACTGAACAAAATGCACCTAAATCATTACAAGATGCCATTGTTCTACCTTTTAAAGATTTCATCCAAAGTAATGGCTTAAAGTCAGCTGGTTTTACTCTCGCCTTTTTAGTGTTATATAAATTAGGGGATAATATGGCGACAGCGCTACAAACCCCTTTTTTCATCGATATGGGGTTTAGTAAAACAGAAATAGGCGTTATTGCCAAAACGTCTTCATTAATTGCTATGACAGTAGGTATAGTAGTTGGCGGTATTGTAATGATCAAGTTGAGTATAAACCGCGCGCTATGGCTATTTGGTTTCGTTCAAATAATTAGCATTCTAGGCTTTGCAGCTTTAGCTGAGATTGGTCATAATAATGTGGCATTAGCTGTTGCAATGGGGTTTGAATACCTGGGTGTAGGGTTAGGTACCGCAGCATTTACCGCTTTCATTGCGCGTACAACCAACCCTGCTTTTGCAGCAACACAATTAGCACTTTTCACCGCATTAGCCGTTTTACCAAGAACCTTTGCTAATGCAACTACAGGGTTTATTGTGGAACAAATTGGTTGGACTCAATTTTATTTTTTATGCACTGCTTTAGCTGTACCAGGTATGTTAATGTTATTCAAAGTTGCACCTTGGCATGAAAAACCTGAACAAAAAATGATAAAAGCAAATACTGGAGTTTAAAATGATTAGACTATTCTTTCTTTTGCCTATAATTATGTGCTGTGTTTGGTGGTGGTATTTAAATAATAGAAATTATAGTTTAAAAGAAGGATTAAAAGGTTTTATTTACATACTATCCTTTAATGCTGTACTTGTATTATTCTTTGTAATGATGATTATTCTTACGCATTAAATACTTTGTTCAACATCCTATTTTTAACAAATTAAATTAATTTATAACGTCATATTTTAAGGGTTAAGATTAATGCTTACAGTAGATCAAAATGTTTTAGATGATATAAGTCGAGGCTTTTCAGTTCCCGCACAACCTAAGTTATTACTCAAGTTATTACAGATTTTGGCCGAGCCAAATCCAAATCCAAATGCAGTAGCTGAGTGTATTAGTAAAGATATAGCTATTAGCGCCGCTATTTTAAAGACAGTAAATTCACCTTTATATGGTTTAAGTAGAACAATTACAGATATAAAAATGTCAGTTAACTACATAGGTATTTACGGTGTGGTAATGCTAGTGACAGGTAGTTTACTTAAAAAAAGTTTTAACCCAAAAAATTGCAGTATTGATTTAGATTATTTTTGGAAAATAACTGAAGAAATATCGCGTGCTACCGTATTATTAGGAAAGAAGTTTAAGTCACATATTGCCAAAGATAAACTAACCAGTTTGGGGTTATTTCATGCTTGTGGTGTTCCTGTTATGGCAATGAAGTATAAAGATTATCAGCAAGTCATGGATAGCGCCCAAACTACACCTGAGCTTTCACTAATAGAAGCAGAAGAAGAGCATTATCAGGTTAATCATACAACGGTTGGTTACTATGTTGCCACTTCATGGCGCTTACCTAAAAATATTTGCCAAATTATTCTTCAGCACCATGATCGTGAATATCTCAGTAAGCTCGATAATTCACCAGAGCAAGATCTATTTTCTTTATTAAAATTAGCTGAGCATATTATCTCATTAAAGTATTTAGGCTATGACTCAACTGATTGGTCTTATATTGAAGCAGACGTTTTATCTGTGTTAGCGATAAGTGAAACAGAGCTTGAAAGCGTTATAAATGAGATAACATCACAATTATAACTTTAAAGTTTTCCATAAATTATTTAAGATAAACTATGGGTAAATTTAGACCATGACAATAGCAAAGCTCTAAAGTCTTCAATGCCACAAGCCGCTCCCTGACTGTCATCATAATGAATATGATCGACAGTTAGCATTTCAGACAACTCTTCATCATCTTTACTGGCGTTAGCGTAAACTTCTACATCATCTAGGCTGATAGCAATAGAGTACTCATGCCCTGTAATAACAACCTCATTCTGCTTACCTTTTTCTACATTATCGATAGCCGTTAAGACTTGTGCTAACTTAGTCGCATTATGACCAAGTTCAACTTCAATCCATGGACCAAACACTTCATGATCTAAAGAAAAACGTGCTTTTGCTTCACCTGTTATTGCATCATGTATGAATTCATATTCCATAGTTTTACCACTTAATCTTACAAAAAAATCTATTACTTACTTCTTTTCATTGTAGCAAAAAATAAAGCTATTAGCCCTCAACAGCTCGATTAATTCACCAGTAAAGTAGCTAAGACCTCAATTATAACGGTTGTAATTTTTAATAGCTGCATTGCATGAAGCGTAATAGGTAGCTACTCATTTATGGATAAATTTATCTTAGTTAAAGTCACATAATATAAGCGTACAGTTTTACTCATCAGATAAAACAACCAAGAAAATTCAATAATTAATAGCACTGATAATAGCCAATAAATACTCGGTACTATCAAAGTAAAGAGTAATACTCCTCCCGTAACAAGGTGTAAATAAAACACCACTTGAGCATGTTTTTTATTTAAAAATTCATGCATATGTGGAATGGCCTGCATAGCAGCAAAGTTCATTAAGCACTTTTGTTGTAAATGTGTGTAGCTCAAAAATGGTAATATTTTTAACAGCATGCCCTGAATAACAGCCATAAGGTAAAGATAAAGATAGGCACAGGCAATGAGAAGTGTTTTCTTTTGAACTACATGAATTGTTAAATAATTATCAGGTATAAAATAAAATATATTTAACCCAACTAATGTTAAAGCCGATAATTGCCAAAAGCGAATAGTACTGTCAGGTATCTTTCGCTTTCTCTTGTAAATAACAAACAATAAACTTAGTGCAAATACGCCATGTAGCAATACAATAAAAGGCACAATAATTGTTGGTTTAAAAATTGAAAGTACTAATAAAAAAAATAATAAGCTGGGTAAATAATGACTAATCACTTTAGGGAAACTTGGCGCAACATGAAACATAGGAATGACTTGAAAGCTAACAGAAATAATCAATATACTTCCCCAGCCAGCCAAACCGAACAAAGCATGATTATTTGTGAGCTCTTTACCCAGATGACTAAACGCAAAAAACTCAAATCGTTGACTAAGTAAGGCAACTCCCATAATTAGTACTATCAATAAAGCAAGCATTGCAAGTCGAAAGCCAATGATAGAGTCACCTTGACTCAACTTCTTTAGTAGAACCAAAGCAAAGGCAATAAAATAAGTACCAATACTACAAATGAGTAAAACCAGTGAGCTAATGCCTAGTAATATATTTGGCCATATAAAGTTAGCCATCAAACATAATGTTCCTAAAACTAACGATGTATGACAAAAATAGGTTATTAGTCTAGGACGGGTAATCCCTATACCGCCAATAACAGGCAGCAATTGTAATAGCGCTCCCATCATCACCATTGATAAGAACCCTAAAGTAAATCCATGAGTGAGTGCCAACATACTTGGTTGCCATCGACTTATCCATAAAGTATCTCCTGACAACAAAATCAGCATAGCAGATAAAATAACAAACAAAGGTGCTGTTAGAAAAAACCGAAATGGTAAGTCAATTGGTGGAAGAGCATTAAAAGATAAGCCGTTAATATTCATTAGTCTTTACTTATTTCTGAGTATATAACGGCTGCATCATGTTTATTTAACCACTCATCAAATGCTGATTGTGATTGTTGGTGAAAAATAAATAAGGATATATTATCTTCAGTATGCATCACACAATAATATAGAAAGCCTGCCTCACTTAGTTTTTCATAAAGAGGAAACGGTTGTCGCCTATGCTTTATTAACAAGCATTCATGCTTAGCTAACTTTGCAAGGTGCATAAGAATCACCGACATTGGCTCAGGTGGCGCTAACTGGCTCACATCAAGCTTTATAAAGTGTAGCTCTGTTGACATAAAAAATAATCTATTAAACTAATCTATTTGAAATTGTTCAATGATCTGCTCACCATCTGCAATATTTTGCTCCATCATTGGATAAAGCATCATTTCTTCTTTCATATTATGCTGTTGCATCATTACCATGAGTGTTTCAGATAATCCTAAGTACTCATCTTTATTTTTTGCTGCTAAGGCATTATCCAAATCTTGAACTAAAGCTCGCATCTGTTGATGCTCCATACGCATAACTTGCGTAGGACCAGCAGTCATGCCTGTTGCTTGCTCAAACTTAGGAAATAAAGTGTCTTCTTCTTGGGTAAAATGTTTACTTAGCTCTGATGCAAAACTTTGCCATTTTGTTGCAGCAAGTGTCCAGTCAGCTTTTGCAACTGCAGCTTCTGCATCAGTAAAAAATTCATCACACTCACGGTGCTTAGTTGTCATAAATTCAGGAATAGAGGTCATGAAAAGTCCAATTGAATAAAATTTAAAGCCTAATTCTAACGAAAACCCTAAACAATGTTTTGACCTATAATAAAGAACCGTTTTTAAAAAATATTTTTCAACTCATAAAAATAATAAGTGTAAATTTAGAGATAAACTACTTAATAATTGATATTAATTAGTTTAAATCATAAATTATAGCCAGAAATTGTGATTATATGGCTAGTATAAAAAATTGGCTCTATACTTTTTAACATCAACGCTTACATAATTTCTTTACATATCCATTAAAGTCTATGGTGAAATATGAACACAGTTAGATTAGAAAAGTTATTATCTCACCAACAAAACATACTATCTAAAATTGCTTTAGGTACCGCTTTAAACGATGTTCTAGAAGATATTTGTTTATCAATTGAGGAGATCATTGATGATCACTCAGCAAGGTGTTCAATTTTATCTTTAATGGGTGAACAGCTCTTTCATTGTGCAGCCCCCAATATAAGTGCTGAATATAGTCAATTAATAAATGGCGTGCATATAGGTCCTAAAGTAGGCTCATGCGGAACCGCAGCATACAGCAAGACTCGCGTGATTGTTGAAAACATAGAGACTTCCCCTCTATGGGAAGATTTTAAAGATCTTGCATTAGGTTTTGGCCTTAAGTCATGCTGGTCAACCCCTATTATTTCTACACAATCAAAAATTCTTGGTACATTTGCCATCTATCATAATGTTCCTAAAGCGCCATCAAGCAAAGATCTAGAGTTAATTGATTATTTTGTTCATCTTTCTGGTATTGCATTAGAAAAAAACAAGAACTATCTCAAAACACAGCAACTCATTGTGGATTTACAGCAAAGTAATGAAAAGTTCAAAGCATTTACTCAAGTAATGCCAGATCTAACTTTTATTTTAGATGAAGATGGAAAGTATATTGATATTTACGGAGTATCTGATGAGTCCTTACATAACTCGCCAAATAAACTTATTAGCAGAAACCTGAATGATCTTTTTTCTAAAAATGATGCTTTACCGATTATGGCAATAATAGAGAAAACATTAGCTTCTAATGAGACTCAAGTATTTGAATACGAACTTGATGTGAAAAAAGGCAGAGTCGTTTTTGAAGGAAGAACGGCACCTATTAATGATTACCAGCCTGATAACCCATCTAAAAAACATGTTGTATGGATAGCTAGGGATATTACCGAACGAAAGAAAACTGAAAAAAAAGT
>CAXIBS010000066.1:0-11247 GCA_964022585.1 uncultured Colwellia sp. | reverse complement strand
TTAAAGCTGTATAAACCATCTTGAGTTGCTTCTACCGCTTGACGAACCTTCCAATAAGTATCACGACCCTTAACATGTAGCTCAGATAAAAAGCATACTGCTTCCATTGAGCCCGTTTCATTTAGTGTGTTAATGGTTTTATTAATTATTTGACGATATTGACGCTCGTCTAATTCACGTTCTTTACCACAACCAACCAATAAAACACGTTCACTGAGGATATTAGGCACATGATGTAATAGTAACATCTGTCCAGACTTACCTTCCAAATCACCCTTACGCAAAAGATTACTGATATAGCCTTCACTTATTTCGTCAAGTTGCTCTGCTGTTGCACTAAGACGGCGTGGTTCAAATACACCAACAACTATACAGGCACTGCGTTGTTTTTCTGGGCTACCGCTTTTTATACTGAACTCCATGAGCTCTCCTTTTGCATAATAATTTAGTTTTTTCTTGGTTATTAATTTACCATACCCGTTCCACTTAAATATGTGTATATTTAAGTGGAACGGGTATATAACTTGCTAAAATCAATAAAAAATAGCACTCTTATCTGTTCAATTGATATGGCTAAAGGCTATAATTATAGCTGCTTTAATTAAAGTAGCTTATTTACTGACTATATAGTTTACTTACTAAAACGGCAAGTCTACTGAATATTTGCTGTATTGTCAGAAAAAAACACAGTTTTTATGGGATCTTTTTGTGATCATCTTTCGTTATTTATTAAAAGAAGTAGCCAAAACACAACTCGCAGTTTTTTTTGTGTTAATGACTATTTTTATCAGTCAAAAATTTGTTCGTGTACTTGGAGATGCTTCTGAAGGAAGTATTCCTGGGCAAATGGTGATGACTTTCATTGCGTTAAAAGTACCTGACTTAGCGGGTATGATGTTGCCGTTGAGTTTATTTTTAGGGGTGTTATTAGCTTATGGGCGTATATATGCCGATAATGAAATGACCGTTTTACATGCCTGTGGCGTTAGTGAATGGTACGTTGTAAGAGTCACCTTGGTATTAGCTTTTGTTACGGCTATTTTTACCGGTATATTTACCTTGTATTTAGCGCCAATGGCATCTGAGTATCAATATCAAATAAAAGATCAATTAGCTGCTGATTCAGGCTTAACTTCACTTGTAGCTGGAAGATTTCAAAAAACAGGTAATAAAAAAGCAGTCATTTTTATTCACGGAAAAAATAGAGATGACAATAGCTTTGATAAGGTTTTTGTGGCGCAATTGCCTGATGAAAAACATAGTGAAGAGAGTGTAATTAATTCAAGTTTAGTTTATGCAAAACAAGGGCAAGTTCTTGAAGGTGAGTCTGGCTCGCAACAACTCGTTTTATCAAATGGTACGCGTTAGCACAGTGATGCTACTAACGGTGAGTTTCAATCTGTTGCTTTTGATCAGTATTACATCCAGATTCAAGATCAAGAAATTGAGCAAAAGCATCGAAAATTAAGTGCATTACCTACTCAAGCATTGTTTTATGCAACTGAAGATAAGCTCATTGCTGAATACGGCGCAACTATTCAATGGCGTATTGCCTTTCCTTTAGCTTGTATTATTTTAATTTTTATTGCTGTACCACTTAGTGTTGTTAATCCAAGGCAAGGTAAGTTTGCAAAAATGCTACCTGCATTAATGTTATTTTTAGGTTATTTCTTATTGTTAACCGCAATGCGTTCAGGCATAGAGAGACAAGCTTTACCTGTAGCAATAGGGCTTTGGCCAATTCATATTAGTGCTTTATTTTTAGGTATAATTCTCTTAATGAAAGAGCGAACTAGTGGTAAAAAATTAAAGGCAAAAATGCCTCGTTTTAAACGAAACTCCTCTAGTAAGCGAAATAATAAAAATCAAAGTAGAGGACAATTATAATGCGAATTTTAGATGCTTATATTGGCCGCATAATTACCTCAACTACTTTTTTAACTTTAATGGTTTTTGTCAGTGTTAGCGGCATTATTAAATTTGTTGAGCAAATGCGCGCTGTTGGCCGCGGAAATTATGATTTAGCTCACGCTGCACTGTATGTGCTTTATTCTATCCCAAGAGATATAGAAGTATTTTTTCCGATGTCTGCCCTTATTGGCGGGCTTATAGGCATAGGCATGCTGGCCAGTAATAGTGAATTGGTTGTTATGCAAGCTTCAGGCTTATCGCGGTTGGATATTATTAAATCTGTCATGAAAACAGCCACCATATTAATTTTTGTAAGTATGGCTGTTGGAGAATGGCTTGCCCCAACAGGTGAGGCAACTGCAAGAGAAATTCGCGCTCAAGCTATTTCAGGCGGTAGTTTAATATCTTCAAAAAATGGTGTTTGGGCTAAAGATGGTGATTTTTTTGTTAACATTGGTGAAGTATTAGAGCAAGGACAGCTTAAAAAAATTCAAATATATCGTTTTGATGAACAATTGAAATTAGAAAGTTGGCTGCGTGCTGATAAGGCTATTTATAAAGACGATGTTTGGTTATTGTCTAATGTTGTTAATACTCAACTGAGTAAACAGAAAATTATAACAACAAATGTAAATGAACAAGTATGGGTTTCTTCATTAACTCCTGAGAAGCTTGGTGTTGTAACGGTTACACCTGAGTCATTATCGGTCGCAGGTTTGATTGATTACTTAGATTACCTTGAAGCGAATGAACAAGATCCTAGTCGTTATCAGCTCGCCTTTTGGCGAAAAATAATGCAACCAATCACTGTTGCTGTAATGTTATTAGTGGCGCTCTCTTTTATTTTTGGCCCACTGCGATCAGTATCAATGGGTGCAAGAATAATGATGGGTGTTGTAACAGGGATTATATTCTTCGTATGTAATGAAGTATTAGGTTCTTTGAGTTTGGTTTACCAATTTCCACCACTGATTGGTGCTGTTTCACCAAGTATAATATTTGTTAGTGTTGCATGGTATTTTATAAGTAAAAAAGCAACCTAAACTAGGAGAAGAGCTAAATATATTAAGTGATGAAAGTATATTTAGCTTTATCTTTTACTTTAAAAATATAAGCTGCTTATTATTAGAGTCGTCCTTTATTTGCCGCCAGTGTTAACACAACAACTTCAGTGTTGGTGACTCTATCTTGTAAGCTCAATTTGTTTTTTCTATCAAAAATCACTGCTAAATTACCTAAGCCAAGTAGAGTTGGTATTAAGCGCTTGATGCCTGTTTTTGTGCTTATACGTGTTCCATCTTGATTTTGTAAGCGTAATCGCCAAGCTTTCATTCCTAGTGTTTGCCCACTTTTTTCCCAAAAATAAACAAAGAAAAAACATACCCAAGCAAGCTTCCATAATTCATTTGGCCATTTCAACCAATAGGTATTTGATATAGTATCTGAAAAATGTTCATATCCCTGCATGTTATATAAGCCAAGATAATAGCCTAAGTATATTAATAAAAATGAAACGGCACCTGCTACCATATAAACAGCAAAAGAAATAAGTACATCATAAACCCAAGAACCAAATCGTCGGCGAAAGCCAGCTCGTGGAAAATGCTCTAATTCATAGTCACTCATAAAATACTCTTAAAATAATAACAAACAGGATAAATTTTTTCGCTAGTCTAACAAAAGTAAGCGTAGAACAAAGTAAATAATTTTCTTTTTTAATAATTTCGATTTAACTAGGCTGTTTAAATAAGCACCACCTGAGTAAGCTTACGATAAAAAAACTTGTCAACTAGCCTTTTTCTCGTATAATGCCCCCAATTCTTTTTAGTGGTAATTTATTTAAAAAGATAATCACTGTGTAGGAATTATTTTTTACATAGCGTTATAGAGAAATGCCAGCGTGATGAAATTGGTATACATGGGGGATTCAAAATCCCCTGTCGCAAGACGTGTCGGTTCGAGTCCGACCGCTGGTACCACTCTTTTAATAGAAAGAGCTATAACAAATAAACCGACTTTCAGCGTCGGTTTTTTTATGCCTAAAATTTACCTCTCAATAATTATTTCAAATACACGCCCTAATATTTTTAGTCACTTTAGTCTCATAATGGAATGTATGACAGCATATTTAGCATTAATTCGCTTTGATATCAGTAAGGCTGGCCATATATTCTCCGGGACTCATACCAGATATATTTCGGAACATATATATAAAGGGTGAAGGTGAGCTGTAGCCTAAATCTAAAGATATAGTTGAAATACTATGTCCCGCAGAAAGTAGCTCAATTGCTTTTAAAAAGCGAAGTCTAAGACTCCATGTTTGAATTGTCATGCCTGTTTCTTTATGAAACTTTCGCTCTAGAGTTCGTTTAGACATTGCTAATTTTTCAGCTAACACTTGAGTTGTTGGTTTATTTCCTGGTTGCTCATAAAGTTGGTTACACATTGTTAAAAGTTGAGGTGAAGTTGGCCAAGGAAGGTGATCTGTCATATGCTCTAAACGTGGTAATGTCGCTAATATTAATGCAGCAACTTTTTCTTCATAGCCCGATATCGGATATTCAACATCAAATGTAGACACTTCAATAATTAATGCTTTTATGATGGGAGAAACTCTCAACACTACACTTTTATCGCCAGTTAACCCTTGATAGTTTCCATCAACGTATAAGCTTTTTAATTCAGCGCCATATTCAGTTGAAACACTGTGTTGGCAACCAGCTGGCAACCAAACTGCATTGTCTGGAGGAATAAATAATTTCTCACCAATCACATCAACAGTGAGTACACCGGAAACTGCATATAGTAGTTGATGCCATTTATGTCTATGTGCAGGAAAATAATGCTTTGCTGGCATACATTGTTGTCGAACAAAAATGTCACGAGGTAAGTTTTCTAAATCGAGTAATTTGAGCTTAGTTAGGATAGTTGACATTGAATTTATAATTTGACGCTTTATATGTATATATTGTCATAATGTATAGAGATTGTCTTTTGATTATTGGGTACTCTATGGGGTATATAATTGATAGGTAATGCTGTATGAAAATGTCAGAACAATTTAGGGTTCAACTTGCCTGTGTTACAGGTGGTGTTATTACGGTTGGGGTTGCTCGTTTTGCTTATACGCCTATGCTACCTGAAATGGTTGAAGATATTGGCTTAACTGAGACTATTGCTGGCTTTTTGGCTGCTGCAAATTATGCAGGGTATTTATGTGGGGCATTATTAGTTTCTTTAATTCATAACCTACAATTAAAAATTAAACTATATCGTTATGGTTTAATTGCTGCCGTTATGACTACTTTATGTATGGCGCTAACAACAAATGAATGGTTGTGGTATTTATTGCGTTATGTTTCAGGATTAAGTAGTGCAGCAGGTGTGTTATTAGGGGCAGGGCTTTTGATGCACTGGCTGAGAGAAAATCATAAAAAAGCAGAGCTTGGTATTTTTTTCTCAAGTTTAGGTATTGGTATTGTAGTAACTGCGATTACAGCGCAGTTTATTAAAACCGAGCTTGCATGGGATCAACAGTGGCTTGTATATGGCTTGATAGCTTTTATTCTTCTTATTCCGGTATTATTTTGGTTTCCTAATTTCACAAAGTCAAACGCAGTTGAGCATCACCCTAATCATAAAGAGACGTCAATAACACCTGCAAAACAGTTTTTATTTACTTTGCAATTAGCATATTTTTGCGCAGGATTTGGTTATGTCGTAACGGCAACATTTTTAATCGCCATCGTTGAGTTGCTTCCCAATATGAAGGGTTTAGGCTGGATGGTATGGCTTTTAGTCGGTGTGGCTGCGGCTCCAGGGTGCTGGTTATGGGATGTTTATGTGAGAAAGGTTGGCCTTTGGTCATCGCTATTTCAAGCATACTTTTTAAACATGGCCAGTACTGCATTCCTTATATTTGAGCCATCAGCTTTGATTGTTTTCATCAGTGCCGTGCTATATGGTTTTAGCTTTATTGGTATTGTGAGTATGACATTGGCAATGGTAGGTCGCCTTTATCCTGAAAATTCTTCACGGTCGATGGGGCATTTAACATTCAGCTATGGGATGGCACAGGTTATTGCTCCAGCTTTAGTTGGTATTCTTGCGGAAAAAAATGATAACTTCACTGATGGCTTAATAATTACAGTCGTTGTTATGTTAATAGGCATTGCTTTACTTACGAGAGCTGTATTTATCTTGAAATCAAAGCAACCTCTTTTATTAGAAACTAATTGATACTTTTATTTTGTTTGCAAATAAGGTGATCACACATGCAGAGAATAAATGCGTATTGAGTTATCTAATTCCCTATTATAAGTCTTACTTATTTTGAGAATTCTACTGAATAAAATAAAGCAGTTGATAGCTGATATCAAGCAGGGTTACCATATTATAAATCATTGCCTTTTAAGCAACTTACCCCCTTTAAAATACTGTTGAGACTAATTCTCTTATGATAAACATTACAAATTTTGACCACACTCATTTATCGATTAAAAAATGGCAAGTACTTGAGAATGAAAGCTGGTGTGTTTTAGGGCGAAATGGCTCTGGTAAACAATATTTAGATCAGCTTTTAACAGGAGAGTTACATTCAGATATCATTGATGAGTTTACCGTTCCTGATGCTGATAAAGTAGGCATGATCTCTTTTGAAAGCCAACAAGATGTTTATGAGCATGAATTAAAAATTGACTCATCTGACGATAAGAATACTAATGATATTGGCACCAAAGCAAAAGATTTCTTACCTCAAGATAAACTTAATGATGAACTGATTACTGAGTTTGGTTTGGGCCATCGCTTAGAAAGCGGCTATCGCCAGTTGAGTACAGGTGAAGGAAGAAAGCTCTTAATCTTACAAGCTATATTCAATGGTGTAGAGCTTTTAGTTTGTGATAACCCTTTTGATAGTTTAGATGAAGCTTCGTGCATAGCATTATCAAACGCCTTAGAGAGATTATCAAAAAACGGCATTAATGTTTTATTAATGTTGAATAATAGACAAGATATACCGACATGGTGTGACAAAATTGCCTTTATTGAACGAGGACAACTTGATGTTATTGGTAAACTTGAAAACGATGAAACCAAGCGTCAACTTGATGCATTATTAACGCCGCTTCCTGACGATGTTAGTTGGCCTACTAATATGCAAGAGCTTTGTGATTATAAACATCAATATTTAGTTAAATTGAATAAAGGTAAAGTTCATTACAATGGCGTTAACGTTTTTGAAGATTTAGATGTTCATATAAAACCGTTACAACACACGTTAATTACAGGTCCTAATGGCAGCGGTAAGTCAACATTAATGCAACTAATTACTGGTGATTGTACTCAATGCTATAGCAATGATATTCATGTGATGGGTTATAAACGAGGTTCTGGTGAAAGCATTTGGGAACTCAAAAAAGACATGGGAATTGTGAGCTCTGAATTTCATCGAGAATATAGGGTAAATGGAGATTTGCTAACGGTCGTGCTTTCTGGTTTTTACGACTCTATTGGCCTTTATCAGCAGCCGGAAAAGCATCAAATAGATATTGCTCGACAGTGGTTAGACAAAATAGGTTTATTAGCTCACCAGCATAGCTCTTTTCGTAGTTTAAGTTACGGTGAACAACGCTTAGCTTTGATTGCTAGAGCTTTGGTTAAATCACCATATTTGTTAATTTTAGATGAACCTACTCAAGGGTTAGATGAGCTTAATCGACACAGGGTACTTAATTTTTTAGAGCACTTATCTGAACAAAAACATAGTACTATGCTATTAGTTAGTCATCGTAAAGATGAATTTTTATCAATTTTTGAGCAGCATATAAAACTATAATCATTTGGGTTTATAGCTACTTTATTTGGTATTTTTGTAAAAATAAGCTAAAAGTAATTAGTGTTACTGTTAACGCTAGAGGGACTTATGAGTAGAGTAATAAACCAAAATGGATTAGATCTCGTTAAAAACTTTGAAGGAATTCATACCTGTGCTTATCTTTGTCCTGCGGGTATTCCTACCATTGGCTATGGTCACATAGCTAATGTTGAGTTAGGGCAGACTATTACACTCCAAGAAGCTGAAAATATATTGCAATCTGATCTACAACAATTTGCAATTGCAGTTGATAAAGTTATCAAGGTTGAGCTAAATGATAATCAGTTTTCTGCACTGGTAAGTTTTGCCTTTAACTGTGGGGTTGCTAATTTACGTGCTAGTACACTGTGCCGAAAATTAAATACGGGTGATTATGATTGTGTTCCAAGTGAATTAGCGCGATGGGTTAAAGCGACAGATCCTAGTACCGGTAAAAAACGATCGTTAGCGGGTTTAGTTAAAAGACGTGCAGCAGAAGGTGCATTATTTTTAAAAGCTACAGATGAGGATCAAAAAACCATATCAGAGAAAATGCCACAGAAAATAGTTGCTGATCCAGATATGGTTATTGAGCAATATAAAGTTAATGCTCGTTCCGGTTTACGTATGCGTGCTGGGGCAGGTGTTGAATTTGAAACTCTAGCAACATTGCCTCTTAATAAAGTTTTATTATTAGGAAGTGAAATTGGTAATTGGGTTGAAGTTGATTTGGAGTGTGATGGCGTTATTGATGGCTGGGTTTATAAAACATATTTAGTTAAAGTTTAATACAATCTGTTTTATTCTGAATTAGGTTTATCAAACATCATATTTTGATAAACCTAACTTTAATTTTGAACGAGTCATGTCTATAAGTTATTTAAAGGTTGTACTTAAGGTGTCAATTAATGCCGCGCTTTTATTAACTTCAATGCCATTTATATGTACTTGTTGTGCTAAGTCGGCATTATTTTTTGAGATATTATCAATGGTATAGATACTCTCATTTATTTCGTTGGTAACAACACTTTGCTCTTCTGTTGCCGTAGCAACTTGAGCAGTCATATCACTTACATCATTGATATTAATAACAATACTGCTCATGGTTTGTTTAATTTTAAGGGCATCTTCAGAGCATTCTTCAGCATTAACTTTACTCGTCAGCATTACTTGGCTCCATTCCTGTAATGTTAATTGTAATTTTTGAACAGAAGATTGAATTTGCTCTGTTGCTCCTTGTGTTCTACTGGCTAATGTTCTTACTTCATCTGCTACTACTGCAAACCCTCTACCTTGTTCACCTGCTCTTGCTGCTTCTATCGCCGCATTTAATGCAAGTAGGTTTGTTTGATCAGCAATACCTTGTATTTCAGTCATTATTGCGGATATAGCTTCCACATCTAGCACTAACCCATTTGCATTATTAGCTGCATTTTCAACATCTTGAGTTAATATGCTTATTTTTTTATGGCTAGTTTCGATAACTTCAATATTTTGCTGACATTCATTTTGAATACTAACAATTTTGTCGTGATTTTTTGTGGTATTAGCGCTCACTTCATCAATAGTAGAGCTCATTTGTGTGATAGCTGTAGCAAACTGAGCTAACTGAGAATTTTCTTCATTTATGCCATCAAGCATTTTACATGATACTTCTTCTAATTCAGCTGATAGTTTAACTAATGTTCTTCCTGAATCACGACTTCGCCCAAGGATAGTTTTGATTCTAGCTCGATATAACTCTATAGGGTAAGTGATTATATTAATAAGCCCTTTTCCAGAGTACACTATGCGAGAAGGACTATCTGATGATAGTTTTGTGTTTTTCACCGCGCTAGGAAAAGAAACAAGTTCTTCAAAGAAAACAATAAAAAGTAGCGATATGCATACTAATAAAATGATGGCAGGTAATAATGATTCAGTCAGTAAAACATTAGTGAGTAAGGCCAATGCAATAAGTGATAGTCCTAGAATACGTTTTAAATTTATATTTGCGCTAAAGTCTCTAACAGCTCTTCCGCTATTTAATTTGTCATAGAGTTTTTGTGCTTTTTTCGTTTTATCTTCAGTTGGTTTAGTTCTTACCGATTGATACCCTGTAATTTTACTATTTTCATATAATGGTGTTACGTAGGCATCGACCCAATAAAAATCACCATTTTTACATCGGTTTTTGACCATACCTCGCCACGACTCACCCCGTTTTAGTTTACTCCATAGATCTTTAAATGCCGCTTTTGGCATATTAGGATGTCGAACGATATTGTGATGTTGCCCTTTTAGTTCTTCGAAAGAATAGCCTGCAATTTCACAAAACTCTTCATTTGCATAAGTGATACGGCCATCAAGATCCGTTATTGAAACAAGTTGCTCTGAATCTGAAAAGGTTCTTTCATTATTTGACAGGTGAGACATAAGTAAAAATCCATTTTATTTGTAGAAAAAATCTTATATTCCATTAAGACTCGCTTAACTATATAAGATAATCTCATAGATGTCTTGCATAACGTTTTTAGTATAGAAGGTAAAATCACTTTGTGTGTTAGAAATGTTTTATTTAAGATCTACAAGGTGATTCTCATTGATAATCATATTACTTAAATATGACTATAGTGTGATCACCGTTAGCAAGGAATTATTTATCGATAAGTTATAGCTGGTGATTCAAAGAACTAGGAAGGGGTAAGTTGAAATACTTCAAATTGAAAGTTAGTGAAGCATAACTAATTAAATTATACTTCTACTTAGTGCTACTACTGGGACATGCTAGTTTTCTAACCATGCACCTTTAAAAACTTGGCAATTAAAGTGTCTTCATCTTCTGCATGGTTTGGATCTGGTTTAACGCAATCAATAGGGCAAACACTTACGCAGGTAGGGTTGTCATAATGGCCAATGCACTCAGTACATTTATCTGGATCAATTTCATAAATGTGTTCCCCTAAAGTGATTGCTTCATTAGGGCACTCAGGATCACACATATCACAGTTGATACAGCTATCTTCAATAAATAAAGCCATATTAGCTAATGCCTACTTATCTGCTTGGTTTTGTGCAAAAGGATGGCGGGTGGTACCACCTTCTGTTAAATAACGCATGATAATACCAAATTCTAGGTCTAGATCTGTTTCAAGTTCAATGGCTACTTTATGTCCCGAACCTTTAGCATCAGTGATGGCTTCACCTGTTTTACAGTGAATCATTTTTTCTAATATAAAACTTACATTACCATTCGGCGTCATTAACTCTAATGAATCACCGATAAGAAATTTATTTTTTACATCAATTTCAATCAATCCAGATTCTTTATTTCGACCTAGCACTTCACCAACAAATTGCTGAGAGTCACTTTTAGAATAACCATAATCATAATTTTGTGTTTCAGAAGGGCGGTGACGTTTTAAAAAGCCTTCAGTATAGCCACGGTGAGCTAAGTGCTCTAAATCTGTATTTAAAAGAGGATTAAACTCTTTGTTTTCAAT
>CAXIBS010000065.1:0-11281 GCA_964022585.1 uncultured Colwellia sp. | reverse complement strand
TCTTTACGTAAAAACTCAACTAGCGATGATAAAGTCTATGGTGTTGATGGTAAAATAACCTCATTTATTGATGACAAAGATGGCGATGGTATTATTGAAACCGGTGATAAAGTTTGGATATTTTTTGGTTTGCGTCGTGGCGGAACATCGTATTATGCCATGGATATAAGTGATCCTGACTCACCAAGGCTAATGTGGCATATAAATGCTGATACTGCTGACTTTGGTGAATTAGGTCAATCGTGGTCTCAGCCAAAAGTAGGCTACTCTAAATTGAACATTGTTAGCGGAACTGCTAAGCCAGTGCTATTTTTTGGTGGAGGATACGACACATCAAAAGATAATGTTGGGGTTGTTGACGCTGTTGATAATGTTGGTCGTGCAATTTATATGGTTGATGCTGAAACAGGTACACTGAAGTGGAGTATGGCTCCAGCAAATGCAACAACCACTTTTTCTGGTGATCATAGTATCCCCTCAAGTATTGCAACGTTAGACAGTGATGCTGATGGTTTGGTTGATAGGTTATATGCGGGGGATACGGGAGGCAATGTTTGGCGTGTTGATATGCCTAGTGATAGTCCAACGGGGGATAAAGCTTGGTCTGTATTTAAGTTAGCTGACTTAGGTGGTGATACTGGAGCAACAGACAGACGCTTTTTTGATGAGCCTTCAATCGTACGTACTTTTATAACAGAAACGATAGAATCACAAATTACAGATGCTGATGGCAATACTTCTACTGTTACTGTGCACCAGGAAATACCGTATGACGCTGTTTTACTTGGTAGTGGAAATAGATCGAATCCTTTAGGGACCACTACTGATGATGTGTTCTTCATGATAAAAGATAAAAATATAACCACACAAACGTTTACAAGTAGCTCAACTCCTCCAACTCCATCGGCTATAACTAAGAGTGATCTTTATGACTTCACAAATGACCCTTTTGGTACAGTCAGCGCTGAAGGGCGACAAGCATTATCAGTTAATGTGAGTAAAAAATCAGGTTGGTTTTTTGATTTAGAGCAAGACGGAGAAAAAAGCACTTCGAGTGCTATTGTGATCAATAATACTGTTTATTTTACTACATTTACTCCACCCAACTTAGCACGAGAGCAAGTTAGTTGCGAGCTGCCAAATGGTCAAGGGTGGTTATATGGTGTTGACCTTGCTTTAGGAATTAAAAAGTTTAATTGGGCTGCAGAAGATAGTAAGAACCGAGAAGATAGAATAGCCTTTATTAGTGAACAATTTTTGGGCTCACCAACATTAATTGTTTTACCTGATAACCCTGATGATCCAAAATCTAAAAGTACAGGAAACCTTATTGTTGGAAGGCAAATAGTCTCAGTAGGCTTTAATATGCAAACAATGAGAACCTACCTTTATGTTACAGAGGACCAATAAATATGCCACAAAAACAATTAAGCAGATTGCAAAGTAAAAGTATGACGAGATATCTAGGCTTTTCGTTTATAGAGTTGCTTATTACGGTTGCCATTATTGGTATTTTAGCTGGAGTTGCTTATCCTTCTTACACTGACTATGTTATGCGTTCAAATCGAAGTGAAGCACAAAGAGAGTTAATGCGTTTTGCCAATTTACAAGAGCAAGTGTTTGTTGATTCAAGATCTTATGCTTCTGATATGAAAGGTTTAGGTTCAAATACCGTGGGTTTTAGAACAGCATCAAAAAACTATGTGATTAAGGTGATAAGTCATACCGCAACTACTTATACATTAAAAGCGATAGCAAAAAATGGACAATTAAATGACACTGGTTGTACAGGGCTAAAAATAAACCATTTAGGAGTTAAAACTCCTGCAGTATGCTGGGAGAAATAATATGAAAAGAGTATTATCATTGATATCACTTTTAGTGTTCTTTAGCTCAGTTATTACTGCAAATGCGCAAGATAAACTTTTAAAGCTAAATGAAAAGGCAGTAGATGCAAAATGCTATGTTGAACTTGTTGGTGGTAAAGATACAGTAAGCTTGTGGTCAGTCAAGCCGTCGCAGTTGAACAAGCTAGCAAGTACGATTGTTGGACAAGAAATATTACTTACACCGCAGCACCAACAAGCATATAAAAATAAAAGAGCGACTATTTATAAAGCTAAACAGTGTGTTTTAGAGGAAGATGAATTTACTAGTCCAAGAGCTAGAATTATGGATAAAAATTTTCTTAGATAAACAATCTGTTTCTTTAATTTTATGTTTTAGGTACAAACAATTTCATTACCAGATCTATCTTCATCTTTACTGTCATTATCTGTGTCTGAACTAGTGTAGCTTCTGCCTGACAGCGAAATACTGACTCCTCGAGATAGGTCTGCATTATTTTTAGGGCAAAACTTAAAATTAGATGATGCTGTTAATAAACGGCCATCAGGGGTATAAATAATACTATTTTGAGTATATTGAAGTTTATCCCCAGATTTTATTTTACTTTTGATCTTTACAAGCTCATCGGGAGCGGCAAAGCTTGTATTGGTAGCTAAAAGATTATCACTATTGGTGAATACACTGATATCATTTTGCCAATTAGTTGTACATGAACCACTCGATGAAAGAGGGCAAATAGTCGTATTTTTACCTGTATTAATAGCCATATTTCTTGCAGTTAATAACAGTCGTTGTATTTCATTTATTTCATTATCCACACGCATTTTAACTAAAAAACTATCCATGCGCGGCAGAGCGATAACCGACAATATTGCTACTACAGCAATAGCAACCATGAGTTCAATTAGAGTAAAGCCTTGCTCATTTTTTGCGGAATAAAAAAATGATGTAGATTTCTTTTTTGAAATAATATCCATTTTAGATCCATTAAATACTACTTGGATGTTATCATATTTATACCATTTTATTACTCTTCTCGCTAGGGCTTGTTTTTTAAACAATGCGATACTTTATTCGCATGAGATCTCTTTATTACCTCTGTTTTCATCAACACCATCATTGTCTATATCACTTGATTGATAGACTCTTCCAGATCGAGCAACCACTATTCCTCTTGAATACGTCTCATAATTTTTAGGGCAATATCGAAAAGTACCATTAGCTAACCCGCTTAAATGTCCTGTAGGCTTAAAGGTGACTTTATTTCTTCCTTTGCCATAAATGAGTGAGTCACCTATAGAAATAGCTTCACTTATTCGGACTATTTTTTCGTCGGCATCAAATATTGTATTACTGTTAACATCAATAAAAATACTCAGTTCATTTTGCCATTGAGTTGTGCATTGTAAGCTATTATCTAACGGACAAATGATAGCTTTATGTCCACTATTAATGGCAGTATTTCGTGTCATTAATAACATACGGTGTAGTTGAGAAATTTCATTATTAACACGCATTTTAATAATAAACTCATTAAAGTTAGGTACGGTAACTGCAGCGAGAATTGAGGTTACAGATATTGAAATAATCAACTCAGTTAGCGTAAAGCCTTTAATGCGTATACTTGAAGCATCAATAGAAAAAGGTAAAAGCATAAAAAATCCATTTTAAATAACTTCCTTGTAAACTAGGTATAGTTAATAAAAATGGATTTTGCTAATTATACGCGTGAGTATTAAGGTTGCTCATCGTATATAGTTGGAATAGGCTGACGCTTGTGCTGTGTTTTTTTATAAATATTAATTATATGATCATGTACTTGCACTGAAACTTCTTTACCTTCAAGAAAGTTATCAAGCGCTTCATAACTAATACCTAGAGCGTCTTCATCGGTTTTTCCAGGTTCTAACTCTTCTAAATCTGCTGTAGGGGCTTTATCTACCAGAATAGAAGGTGCGCCTAAATGTTTTGCTAACATTCTTACCTGTCTCTTAGAAAGTCCAAATAATGGCGCTAAATCACAGGCACCATCACCCCATTTAGTAAAGAAACCTGTAATATTTTCTGCACTGTGATCTGTACCTAAAACTAAGCCACCAAGAATTCCTGCAATATGATATTGAGAAACCATACGAGCACGTGCTTTCACATTACCCTTAGAGAAGTCAATTTGGTTTTTTGATGCAGACAATAAATCTGCGCCAGAAAGTGCATTGATAACCTGCTGATGAATACCATTTACACCTTCAAGTACATTTGTTGTTAAGCAATGATCAGGTTGAATAAAATTCAAAGCTTGTTGTGCGTCTTCTTCATCAGCTTGCACATCATAAGGTAGTCGAACAGCAATAAATTGGAATATATTTTTATTATCGGCATCTAATTCGCTATTTAACTCTGTGATAGCAAGCTGAGCCAAACGACCACAAGTTGATGAGTCAACTCCGCCACTAATGCCAAGTACTAATGTTTTTAAACCTGAATTTGCTAATGTTGATTTAATAAAGTTAATACGACGGCGAACCTCAAATTGAACATCAATTTCAGGTAAAACTTTCATCTCATCAATAATTGCTTGCTGATTCATGGGCTTCCTATTTTACTTATGGGAGTATTGGGTGAGAGCTCATAGTATCAAAATAAATGTGTGAGCTAAATAATAACAACTGCTTATTGAAATATATTGATAAACGCGTTGTAATGTTCTTAAGAACTTATAATGGATTTTTAACTGGGAATTATTATGAAAAAAATTGAAGCTATCATCAAGCCGTTTAAGTTGGATGATGTAAGAGAAGCATTAGGTGATATTGGTGTAACTGGTATGACTGTATCTGAAGTTAAAGGCTTCGGAAGACAAAAAGGACATACTGAACTCTATCGTGGTGCAGAGTATATGGTCGACTTTTTGCCTAAAGTAAAGTTAGAGATTGTTATTGCAAAAGAAGATGTAGAGCGTTGTGTTAATGCTATATTAGAAACAGCACAAACAGGCAAAATTGGTGATGGTAAAGTCTTTATTACTGATATTGAAAGAATTATTCGTATTAGAACAGGCGAAGAAAATCAAGAAGCGATCTAGTTCATTTATTGAATTTGTTTTACTAAGGAGCGAAGTTTACACTTTTAGTGTGAACACCGCTCCTTGAAAGTTATTCCTTGTTAATTGAAATATTCTTCTAATTAACTAGTGGGTTGTTTGGATAGTTTGCAGCTAATACTTGTAAAGTATTCTTTTTCAAATCGACCAAGCCAAGCTTGTCATAACATTCTACCATCAGCTCTAACGCAGGCTCTACTTCAGGGCTTGGCGTAAAATATTCAATAATATATCTTCCTCTATTTGCTGCTGATGCATAAGCGTCACGTTTTAAATAGAAGTTCGCAACAGATAGTTCATATTTTGCTAAACGTGATTTTATACCTATCATACGTTTACGAGAATCGGCGGCATATTTACTTTCAGGATATTCTGTAACCACACGTTTAAAATCTTGAAAAGCTGCACGAGATGCACTTGGATCTCTATCTGAACGATCGATACCAACAAGATCTTGAAATAAATTCTCTTCAGTCGATATGTTAATTAATGCACGCATATAATATACATAATCAATATTAGGGTTGCTTGGATTCAAGCGTAAAAACCTATCAGCTAGGGCAATACCTTGTGCTGCATCACCTACTTTATAATAAGCATAAATTAAATCTAATTGAACTTGGTGAGATATTGGGCCAAAAGGAAAGCGTGAATCGATAGCGCTCAATGTTGAAATCGCTCTTTGGTATAAACCTCTATCGAGTGATTCTCTAGCATCAACAAATAGTGCTTGAGCAGATTTATCAGGCACCTCTTCTAGTTCTTTTACTGATGACGAACAGCCAGCTAAAACAAGTGCCAATGCGATAAAAATTATTTTTGTTGTCAATTTTTCCATAGAATTTGTTAATACGCCTTTTATTCTGGTTAAATAAGTATGAAAGCCCTTAATAAAAAGGGTAAAATGATATTAATCTGCTTGGTGCATACTTTTGTAGAAGCATTCTAACCTAGCATTTTCGCTAGTACAATGACGAGTTGCACAACGTTAAAAATTTAAAGAGAGTTTAATGGCTGAAATAATTCAACATAAAGATACTGTTCCTGATTCGTGTTTAGGTAAACGCTTAGACCAGACTTTGGCAATAATGTTCCCTGACTATTCACGTTCAAGGTTAAAAGATTGGATCTTAGCTGGCAGTGTTAATGTTAATGGTGAAGTATTAGCGCGTGCGAGAGAGAAAATGTATGGTGGAGAAAGTATTGTTATCAATGCTGAAATAGAAGCCGAAGAGCGATTTGAAGCACAAAATATAGCACTAGATATTGTCTATGAAGATGATGATATCCTTGTTATTAATAAGCCTGCTGGGTTAGTCGTTCATCCTGGAGCAGGTAATCCAGATGGCACAGTACTTAATGCTTTATTACATCATTATCCAGAAATAAAAATAGTACCTCGTGCAGGGATTGTGCATCGTTTAGATAAAGACACAACAGGTTTGATGGTTGTAGCTAAAACTATCGCAGCACAAACAAACTTAGTAGAAGCGTTACAATTAAGAGAGATTACCCGTGAATACGAAGCTGTTGCGAATGGTTTAATGACAGCTGGAGGTCTTGTAGATGAACCTATAGGCAGACACCCAACTAAACGTACACATATGGCTGTGACAATCTCAGGTAGACCTTCAGTAACGCACTATCGCGTTATGGAAAAATATCGTCTACATACTCGTCTTCGCTTACGCCTTGAAACAGGACGTACTCATCAAATTCGTGTTCACATGGCGCATATAACTCACCCATTAGTTGGTGATCCTGTATATGGAGGAAGACCGCGTCCACCTAAAAACTCTACGCCTGAATTATTAACTAAATTACGTAGCTTTAAACGTCAAGCCTTGCATGCTGCTATGCTATCTTTATACCACCCAATCACTGGAGAGCCTATGACTTGGCATGCAGACTTACCTGATGACTTTGTTGAATTGGTTGAGCTTTTACAAGCTGATAATAAACTTAACGCAAAAGAAGAGTATTAAGTATTAAAAATTGCCATTTAAGCGCTTTAAATAAGAGAACAAACTCAGCAATAGAGTTTGTTCAATGGCCTGTGCATTCATCGCTAGAAGATGCACTGTTTGATGATAAAGTTCTAGCGATTCAAACGACTTCTTGTTCGCCATTAAAAACATCTCTTGAAAACAGCAACCCCAGTAGTATTTATAAAAACTTTAATTTAGGCTTGCATGTCGGAGATTGCCCAAAGCAAGTTGAGAACAATCGAGCATGCTTACAAAGTTTACTTCCTTCTCACACTTCTATCCAATGGCTTGAACAAGTTCACGGCAATGTGGTTGTTGAAATATCAAAGGTTACCAAGCAGGCACCTATTGCCGATGCGATGATTACTCGTGAAAGAAATACTGCTCTAGCCATAATGACAGCAGATTGCTTACCTATTTTATTAGTATCAAGGCAAGGAGATGTGATCGCTGCAATTCATGGTGGTTGGCGCCCCTTAGCTGCAAATATTATTGCTAAAACAATAGCCAAAATGGGTGTGGAAGTTGGTGAAATATATGCGTGGCTAGGGCCTTGTATAGGTAAAGAAGCATTTGAAGTGGGTGCTGAAGTGAAAGGAGTTTTTGTTGAACAAGAAACTATGCTTTCAAGTGCATTTCACAAACAAGAAAATGGTAGGTCTTTAGCTGATTTACATCAAATTGCAAAAGTGCAGTTGAATCACTTAGGCGTTACAAAAATAAATATGTTGTCAGAGTGTACTTTTTTTGAATCTAAAAAATATTATTCCTATCGAAGAAATTCTATAACTGGCCGAATGGCATCAGTTATCACTTTACTGTAATACATTTATAAACATTATTTTTTCTTATTTTTAATCAACACATTAACTTATCTAGTGTTGAAAAAACGATAGCGTGTCCTAATGTTATAAGTAATTATTTTTAAGTATGTTCAATACAAATAAGTCCAGTAACATGGCAGGAGAACATTTATGCGATTAGATCGTTTTACTCAATCATTTCAAGAATCTATTGCTGATGCACAATCGATAGCATTAGGTCGAGATCATCAATTTATAGAGCCAACTCACCTGATGATGGCACTACTCAATCAAAATGGGAATTCCATAATTCCTTTATTGAAAAGTGCGGGTGTTGACGTACACACTTTACGAATAGAAGTTGAACAAGCACTAAAGTCTTTAGCACAAGTAGAAGATTCTGCAGGAGATGTTCAACTCTCTGCCGCTACGGGTAAATTATTTAATTTATGTGACAAGCACGCCCAGAAAATGTCAGATAAATTTATATCTTCAGAAATGTTTTTATTAGCGGCACTTCAAGACAAAGGTGCTTTAGGTAATATATTAAAAACATTAGGCGCCAATGAGCAGCGTCTAAAAGCAGCAATTGAGCATGTACGTGGTGGCCAAAAAGTAGAAGATCAAAATGCTGAAGACGTTCGTCAGGCATTGCAAAAATTTACCGTTGATCTAACTGAGCGTGCAGAGCAAGGCAAATTAGATCCCGTAATCGGGCGCGATGATGAAATTAGGCGTACATTACAAGTTTTACAACGTCGAACCAAAAACAATCCTGTTCTTATTGGCCAACCTGGTGTGGGTAAAACCGCTATCGCAGAAGGCTTAGCACAACGAATTGTAGATCATGAAGTACCTGAAGGTTTAAAAAATAAACGAGTATTGTCTTTGGATATGGGCGCTTTAGTTGCCGGAGCAAAATATCGTGGTGAATTTGAAGAACGTTTAAAAGCTGTTTTAAATGAGCTAGCCCAAGAAGAAGGGCAAATTATTTTATTTATTGATGAATTACATACCATGGTTGGTGCTGGTAAATCTGATGGCGCCATGGATGCTGGAAACATGCTAAAACCAGCGCTTGCCAGAGGAGATTTACACTGTGTTGGTGCAACTACTATTGATGAGTATCGTAAATATATTGAAAAAGATGCTGCATTAGAGCGTCGTTTTCAAAAAGTATTAATAGAAGAACCAAGTGTAGAAGATACTATTGCCATACTACGTGGTTTAAAAGAGCGTTATGAATTACACCATAATGTTAATATCACCGATCCAGCCATTGTTGCCGCAGCGACATTATCAGATCGTTATATTAGTGATAGGCAGTTACCTGATAAAGCGATTGACTTAATTGATGAGTCAGCATCGAGCATTCGTTTACAGATGGATTCAAAACCAGAAGATCTCGATCGACTTGAACGTCGTTTGATCCAGTTAAAGTTGGAACAAAGAGCGCTAGAAAAAGATGCTGATGATGCTTCAAAAAAACGCTTATCAATTATTTCAGAAAAGATTATCGACAAACAGCAACAGTACGATGAACTGAATGAAGTATGGACTACTGAAAAGGCAGCATTATACGGTACTCAAACAATCAAAGAAGAATTAGAACAAGCACGTATTGAATTAGAGTCGGCGAGAAGAAGCGGCGATTTAAACCGCATGTCGGAATTACAATATGGAAAATTACCTGAGCTTGAAAAGCAGCTTGATTTAGCAAGTCAGGCTGAAATGCAAGAAATGAGTTTGTTAGCCAATAAAGTGACAGAAGTAGAAATTGCCGATGTACTAAGTAAAGCGACAGGAATACCTGTAGCCAAAATGCTAGAGCAAGAACGCGACAAATTACTCAATATGGAAAAAGAGTTACATCAAAAAGTTATTGGTCAAACTGAGGCTGTGACTTCAGTATCAAATGCAATCAGACGCTCAAGAGCTGGCTTAGCAGATCCAAACCAACCAATTGGCTCTTTTCTATTTCTTGGTCCTACAGGTGTAGGTAAAACAGAATTAACTAAAGCATTAGCTGAATTTTTATTTGATAGTGAAGATTCATTAATTCGAATAGATATGTCCGAATTTATGGAGAAACATTCAGTTGCCCGCTTAGTTGGAGCACCTCCTGGTTATGTAGGTTATGAAGAAGGAGGCTATTTAACTGAAGCCGTAAGGCGTAAACCATACTCAGTTATTTTATTGGATGAAGTTGAAAAAGCGCATAGCGATGTTTTTAATATCTTATTACAAGTACTAGATGATGGGCGGTTAACTGATGGTCAGGGAAGAACAGTAGACTTTAAAAACACTGTAATTATTATGACAGCAAATATTGGTTCTGAAGTCATTCAGGAATTTAGCGATGATAGTCAATATCAACTGATGAAAAGTCAAGTAATGCAAGAAGTTGGTCATCACTTTAAACCAGAGTTTATTAACCGTATTGATGAATCTGTTGTATTTCACCCATTAGTTGCAGAACAAATTCAACAAATTGCAGGTATTCAAATAAAAGAATTATCAAACCGTTTAACTGAACAAGACTTGACACTTTCTATTACATCAGAAGCATTGGCAATAATAGCGCAAGTAGGTTTTGATCCAATTTTTGGAGCTAGGCCCTTAAAAAGAGCTATTCAAAAAGGAGTTGAAAATCCCTTAGCACAAAAGTTACTTGCTAATGAATATGCTGCGGGAGGTACTGTCAATATAACAGCAGAAAGTGGAAAGCTAGCATTCAGCTAAGTGATTTTAGGTGTTAAAAATTAAATATAATGAAAATAGAATGGCTTAAAACTATTAAGTCATTCTATTTTTTATTTTTACAGTATAAATCGATATGCTTGTTACTCAGGATAATTTTTGCATTTCGTTCTTCGTCAGTTAATACATGGTTTTTACCATTAGCATCAAGTGTTGTAACTTTATCAAATGAATTTAACATCTTTAAATTAAGCTGAGCTGCTTCACAGTTTTTAATTGCAATTTCTTTATTTCTATCAGATATTTCTTTTTGTTTCTGCTCATAATCTGATAATTGCTCGTCAACTGTTGGTAATGGTTGATTCTCTGCAAGTTGTTTAGCTTTATATGATGCAAACGTACTTAATTGTGAATATTGATCACCTTGAGGTAATTGTTGACTGAAATGAACAACATTATTTTCGTCAACCCATCGGTAAATAGTAATATCTGATGCTAAAACTGTCGTACTAAATATTGTAGCAATAGATAATAAAAGAAAAGCTGAATGACGAATATACATATTAACTCCTTGTTAGTTATATAAGTAACGTACTCAATATCAATGATAGATAAGTATAAGTGTTCTACAAAGATATTCAACTTAGGCAAAACTAGAGCTAATATTCTGTATTCGTTATAGGAGCAGGTTGTTAATTACGCTTTTTGAAGGTTATTAACTCGAGAAGCATAATTTTTGACCGAAAGAATAATAAAGTAAAAATAAAGCTTGATCCCTCAAGATAGATCTATACAATGCGCATCCAGTTCCAAGGGGTTCAGCCAAAAAGCTTAATCAACTG
>CAXIBS010000064.1:0-11392 GCA_964022585.1 uncultured Colwellia sp. | reverse complement strand
CCATTGCCGTAGCGATGAGGCTCTTATTACTTACTTTCGACATAGTTCCCAACCAATTGCTATTTAAATTTTGATAACAAACATTTTTGTTACCGTAAATATAAAAATCTATCGTTTTTTTATGTGTAACTTTTATGTGTTTTTATATATACAAATCACAACGACTCCAAATGCTAAATTAGCTAATTAAAATATTTGTGTTTGTTTACTGTAGTAATAAATAAAAAATATCATGTAAGAAATAAAACAACTAAGTATAAAGAGTTTTACTAACTTACCATGGTCTTTTTTAATTATTACTTGTACAAAACATCCAGATTATGGATAAAAAATTTTGTTACTATCTGTTTTACTAACTCTTTCGTACTAAGTCAAATTAATTTTATAGTCACCTCCAAATTAAATGCTCTATTTTTATTTCTTGACTGTCAGTTAAATTTTGAATCGCCATAGAAAAACATCAAATAATCAAGATGTTAACATTCATATAACTTGCTTAATCTGTTACATTATGTACTAAAAAATGAATACTCATCTGATAATTAATTTTTACTTTTAATTTATTAATTACTAGGCCTTTAACTGACCTGAAAGTCTAAAAGCAATAATACCATTTTTATCCGTAAGCTCTTCTATCCTTATGTCATCAAAACCCAATTTAGAACTAAGCTTGAAAAATTCACTAGTGCTATGTTTTGTTAATGCTGCATGAATCATTTTTTCTAATCTAACTTTATATCCAAGTAACTCTTTCTTAAAGAGTAAAAACTCTTCTTGTTTATTCTTTATTTTTGGGTTTAAAACAAACTTCAAAAATGATAAAAAATCACAACCATAAAAATTAGATGGAAATTGATTAGCTAAAATTGCAAGTCCCTCATTTAACCGGTTTCTCCAAAGTTCTGAGTGATTTTCTCTATTTTCATCTTTTTTAAATTTTAGTTCTAATATCAATGATTCAAGTGAGTCAAGTACCTGTGACTTTTCAAAAATTTTATTTAGTAAGTTCAGTTCACATTTGCTTTCGCTAATAATAAGTGAATCAATATGATGACATATAAAGTTAAACTTACCTCCTAACTTCAAAACACGCTTTACTTCTATAATCGATCGATTAATATCACTATATTCAATGCCAAAATTTGAAGTCACTAGATCATAACGAGATAGTTTTGTAGGTAAATTTTCTACATCTACATTAAATAATAAATTAATATTTTTTAAACTAGACAAATCATCCTTAACTTGAATATCAGCATAATCTATTCCAGTAAAACTTATTTTGTCAAAATTAGTTAAGTTGTCGCGTGCAAGCCGAATTATTGAAGCATTTCCTGTACATAAATCCAACACTTCACTAAAGTCTTTAAGAGAAGTAAATACATCCATCCATTTTTCTTTAATAATCCCATCATAACTATTTTCATAATGGTCACCAAATGATGTTTTGTACCCTTGTGCCCAATATTGGGTCCAATATGCATTAGAAATCATAAACCCTCTTTAGTCGTGTTGGAATTAACAAAGTCATATTAAAAAAACCGGCATATTTGCCGGTTTTTTAAATGACTATCAAAAGTATATATTAGAAGCTAATTGTATAGTTTACACGGTACTCACGACCGTAGTTATTATATAGATCAGCATCATCATATTGTCCTGAAGAGTTTAGCACAGGATCTTCATCTGTTAGGTTGTTAACTGTTAATCTTATTGAGCCTAAATCGCCAGAGTCATAAGTATAAGTCAAGTTATGAATCAACCAAGAATCTAACTTACCTGAAATATCATAGTAAGGATTATCTAACTTGTTACCATCATCATCTAATGCTACAAATTTTTCATTTTCACTTGTACTATCTGTATAGTTTGCATTCCATGCTAATGAATGGTTGTCTATGCTCCAAGTGACTGTTGCAACAGATTTAAAATCAGGCTGTCCTGACCAACTTGCTGTATCAACTATTTTACCACCAGTTTGCTCTTCATAAGAAAGAGTAAAACTATTAACCATATTGAATCTAAAGTCACCCACTTCTGTTTCAACAAGTGCGTTAAATGCCAAATCGACACCTTCAATATCAAACCCAATACCATTATAGTAACCAGTACCTGCTTCGATTAATTTACCTGTTGGTGAACGCTGTAAATAGAAGAATTCATCTGAAGTATCAGCATCTGCACCTAATGCCGTAATTACGCCATTCATTTCATCAATAATTAAATCTTGAACTGTTTTAGTTTCGATTACGTCATCAATTGAAAGGTTAAAGTAATCTAATTTAATTCCAATATTATCAGTAACATCCCATGCAACACCAAAGTTAATGTATTCAGATGTTTCAGCTTTTAAATCAGAATTAGAACGGTACCAAGTATCAAACTGCTTAGTTGTTGTACCACCCGTTACATAATCAATTGCATCTTCAGCGCTAAAGGTATCATTAGAGTTTAACTCATCTAATCCAGGAGCACGGAACGCTTCAGAGTATGATGCACGAACAACAACGTTATCTAGTGCTTGCCAGCGTAATGAAACTTTAGGTGCTACATTATCACCGAAATCTGAATAATCATCGTAACGAGCCGCTATATTCACTTCAAGGTTATCATTAACAGGAAGCACAGCTTCATAGAAAACAGCTTTAATATCACGTTCGCCTGATGAAGAGTTACCAGCAGAACCGCCAACTAAACCAGCAGCTGATTGAGCATCGTAAATATCAGAAAAAGTAATTTCTTGGTATTCTGCACCAAAATAATGAGCTACATCACCACCAGGTAATTCAAATAAATCAAATCCAATACCAGCATAGAACTGATCAAATGTAGAGTCTGACTCTTGAAGTGTTGTAGCTTTTAAATTAGCAATACCTTCTTCAGAACCTAAATCAATGTCGTTAGCAATGTTATACGCTAAACCACCTTTACTTTGGTAGTATTGACCAACAGATTTATTATCCGCAGTATTTCTATGGTAGTAAACTTCCCAAGTAGCATTATTCCAGTCTAAGCCACCACGAAAACCAGTTAAGTAATCTTGGTTGTAATCGTCAACATTACCGTCACGGTTACCAATACCTACCCAACGGAAGAAACCTTTAGTGTTTTCCGCATCAGAGCCAGTATATGGGTTATGTATATTATCTGCGCCAAAATCATCCCAACGAGCAGCTGGCGGAGCATAACGACCAAAAGAACTATTTTGAACGAACATTGCTCGACCAAACCATTCTACATCTTCAGCAACTTCATAGTTAGCATCAACAAATACTGTATTACGGTCGACAGATGCTTTGTTATATGATGCATTTGCATAGGCAAACATACAGTAAGTTGCACCAGGGTTGCCCCAGTCATTATCAGCAGCTACTTTTTGGAAGGCATCTTCGCCATATTCAGCAATTAAATTATCACACTCAGGTGAAGCTTGTGCATCTACCCAATCAGGTGTTGCAACTGTAGCACCGTAAATACTCCAGCCATCTGTTTCTTCATAGGCTTGAATTTCACCATCATTATTAAAGTCTGTCATTTTCGCTTTGGTGAAATGACGATCGGCATCAGAGATACCATCACGTTTTTGATGATCAAAGGCAAAAGTAATGTTACCTTTATCAGTTGAGAAACCACCAATTACTGAAAACTCAGAAGAAGTAGTTCCTGAATCGCGTTCACGACTACCCGCACCAACACTAAACTCTAAACCTTCATAGTTCTTTTTCATGATGATGTTAACAACACCAGCAATAGCATCAGAACCATATGTAGAAGAAGCACCATCTGTTAAAATTTCGATACGCTCTACTGCTGCCATAGGAATAGCATTTAAGTTAGCTGATTGACCACCAAGGGTTGGAGAACCTGGTAAACGTTTACCGTCTAATAATACTAAAGTACGTTTAGAGCCTGCTCCACGCAAATTAATGGTTGCTTGAGATTGAGAAGAACTGCCAGAACGCTCAGAAAAAGAACCAAAAGAGTTAAATGAACTACCACGTAGCGCATCAGCAACAGTAAAGTTACCTTCAATTTTCATGCTTTCAGCACTAATAATTGTTACTGGTGAAGCTCCTTCTAGATCACTACGTTTAATACGCGAACCAGTTACTTCAATTCTTTCTACTTCTTCAGCTCCGTCTGCTGAAATCGCAGCGGTAGATATAGTTGCAGTTGAAGCCGCACCTATCATAAGTGCTAAACGAATACTCTTAGCTACTTTACTATTGTTATACATGTTTACTCCCGGGATCACATTTGTGATTGGTGGTTATTTATATTTTATATTCAAGACTATATTGCCTTGTAAAGTTTGTTGAACTGGTGTTAAAACCTGATCTGTCAGCTCTAATATTAGTCGGAATTAACGTACATCGTCAACATCATTTACAGTCATATTTAAAGTTTTTTAACAAACAGACACATTAAGTAACAATACACAAATAAAATAAAATAAAATAACCATTTGATTATATTAAGATAATGAAACAAACACTTAAATAAAACCCACAAAAAATAATTTCATTTAACATTAAAACCCAAGCCAATTTACAACTATTTAACATTGTATTTGCGAAAAACACATAAATTATACAGATTTTAGAAGATATAAACGTTACTATGATTATCAAAATTGCTATTAAATAATTGGAAAATTTCAAGTGAGATCACTCGATAAATTAACCGAAATACTGATGCGTTTATCTAGAGATGCACAACAAATTGACATTAACAACTCTCAAAATAAATCTCATCGTTTAGTTGAGAATAACAACCTATTTTCATCAACTTTATTTCATAGCCAAAGTGATAAATATTTACCCTACATAGAGGAGATTCAACATAGACTCCCAGAGTTTGAACGATTAGTCGCAGGTAATAAAATTACATTGTCAAAAGCGCTATTAGAACAAATAGAGCAACAAATTTCTGCTGTATCAAATGCCTTACATGCAAATTCAACCATACATCAAGCTGCAAAAATTAGCTTTGATGCAACGAACAAAGTGAAAATAAAAAGGGCTAAAGCTAAACAAGTTGATAGATATAAGAGCATCGCTCAGAACTTAGTTTTGAACAGTCAGCAGCTTTATAAAAAATTAACAGAACATCGAGAATTTGAAAGACGACTAAATGATATGCTGATAGACAAGGAACAGCAAAGACTAAAATGTAGGCAGCATGAAAGTGAAAAACTATCTTTTGATGTATTAACTTTACATCAACGCCTTGGCCGTTGCCGTAAAGCAATATCAACAATTGAACGTGATATTGAGCTTTCAGAAAAGCGATAACACAAGATTATTATTCGCATTTTACTTACACTCACGTTAATCTTTAGTTTGAATACACAAGTTCTGGTTTATCAAACAAAAATATAGATAGACATTGATTTAAAGGATATATATGAAAATTTCTGATGATATTCATAATTACTATGAAAAACTTGTTACACATTATTTTGCTTTAGGTAAATTTGATGAAAAGTACGATGAAGACTTTTTAGCTGATCTGACATGTGTTGTATTAAATCAGCTGCCCGCTCGTTATATTCGCCACGAGGTGGATATGGTTTTTTATTTACCCGCTTCAGAACGTTTTGAAATGGAGACAAAAGTAAAAAACGCAATTAATAAAGCCATAGAATTTATGGTAGTTCACCGAAAAGAAGAATAGATTTTTAGTCCCACTTTTTAAGTTTAAAGTAACTAATTAACTTCATCAACAAGGTTAGATTAACACTGTTTATGCTACTTTTATCTAAACAGTGATCGCAATCTTTTATAAAAAATCATAGTTGATCTAAAAAGCCGTCATAAAGACGGCTTAAATTGATTTAAAAAATCAAAAACTTAAAAGAACATCTATATAGTTTGTTTATATAAATGCTAATCAATCAAGTAAAATTCATCTAGGCTTTATTATGTTACCTATTTCTTTTTACTTTTTTGCGCTTGTTTTTTAGCTTTTTTAATCGCTGATTTTTTAGCTGTTTTTTTCATTGCTGCTTTTTCAGCCTTTGCTTTACTCAATTTACGAGCCGCATTTTTTAATTCTTTTTTAGCTTTTTTTACTTGCTTTTCAGTTGCTTCTGCAAACTCAGATGCTTTTTTAGCTTGAGCAGCAGCTTTCTTAGCTTCTTGTAGTGCTTCTTCAACTTGTTTTCCGCTTTTCTTAAGTGCATTTTCTAAATTTTTCATTAAGTTATCTTTTTTCATTTTACATCTCTTCATTGTTATTAATGCTTGTCTAATATTTTTGAAAGGTTTAACCTTTATTTTTGTCATATAAATCTGATTCAGAACCAATAATCAGAGGATCTGCTGGGTAAACCACATCGTGATCCTTGTTTGGGTAATCTAGTTCACTTAAAAAATGGCGCATACAATTGATGCGTGCACGCTTTTTATCATCAGATCGAACAACAGTCCAGGGTGAATCTTTAGTATCAGTATGGAACATCATTGCTTTTTTAGCTTCTGAATAATCATCCCATTTTTCAAGAGATGCCATATCAACAGGACTAAGCTTCCACTGTTTTAAAGGATCATTTTGACGTGACTTAAAGCGTCTAAACTGTTCAATACGGCTAGAAGAAAACCAGTATTTGTAGAGTTTAATACCATCATTGACTAACATGCGTTCCAGTTGCGGTGCCTGTCTTAAAAACTCAAGATATTCTTGATCGCTACAAAAACCCATTACCTTTTCTACGCCTGCTCTGTTATACCATGAGCGATCGAATAAAATAATCTCACCTTTAGTTGGTAAATGTTCAATATAACGTTGAAAATACCACTGGTTTCGCTCCCTAGCGTTTGGCTTTTCTAATGCAACAACATGGGCTCCACGAGGGTTCAAGTGTTCAGTAAAACGTTTTATGGTACCACCCTTACCAGCTGCATCACGACCTTCGAACAATATAACAATTCTTTGCTTAGTGTCTTTGACCCAACTTTGCATTTTTAATAATTCGATTTGCAACTCATGCTTTTCTCGTTCGTAATCAAGAACCGAAATCTTTTTTTTGTAAGGGTAACTCCCATCAGCATTCCATTCGATTTTTCCATTACGTGCATTTAAATCAAAAACTACTTTAGAGCTCGCTGATGTTTTACTTTTACCTGTTTTGTCCATTTCTTTTCCTTAATGAGAAATACTGGTCTATCAATACATGTTATCTGTGTACTCTAACTTTGCTAATGATGATCTTGTGAAGTTCATCCAACTATTCAAACACTATAGTTGACATATCAAAGCATTGTTAAGTAATGTGTAGATTATGCCACTTAATTGATGATAATATAAATTGTATTAACTTAACTTAATAATAACTATAACTAATACAATGAATATTACTCAATTAAAACTTTTTCGTGATATAGCTAGAGAGTTAAGCTTTGTAAAAGTTGCTCAACAAAACCACATTACTCAACCTGCTGTTAGCGTTCATATAAAAAAACTAGAAGATGAACTTGGTAAAAACCTTTTTAGTCGCACTCCTCATAATACGCAGTTAACTTCTGATGGAGAAATGATCTTAGATGATGTAAAGGAGATCCTAAGGCTATGCGAAGGTTTAAAAATTCGCTCCAGTTATAGCCAAGGCATATTGGAAGGAAATATTCGTATCGCAGCAATACATAGTGTTGGTATGTATGAAATGGGTGACTTTTTATCATCATTTATGAAGTCTTTTCCACAAGTACATATACATTTACAGTATCGTCGGGCAGATGAAATATACAGATTATTAGGAAAAGAAATAATTGATATTGGTATGGTTGCCTATCCAGAAAAAAGAACAAAAATAGTATCAACTTCGTGTGGAGAAGACGATCTAGTTTTAATAACGCATCCTGATCACAAACTTGCCCGAAGAAAGTCTGTAGTATTAAAACACCTTGAGAACCAAAGTTTTATAGCGTTTGAATCAGGTATTCCAACGCGTGAAGCAATTGATGGCGTGCTAGCTGAAAACAAAATAACCGTAAACAACCGTATGTCTAACGACAATATTTTCACTTTAAAAAAAGCAGTAGAAGCAGGTATTGGGGTTTCTATTGTGCCAGCAAACTCTGTTAACGAAGAAGTACAAAAAGGTAGCATTGCTAGGCTACCTATTCGCGATATAAAGCTAACTCGACCTATTGCTTTACTACAACGAAAAAAACATAAGCCAAATAAGCCTTTAGAAGTATTTATTCAGCATCTACTTAAGTTTAATAGCCAACGATAATTTTTCAGGTCACTCCCAAATAAAGTAAAAGGCTAACTTTACCTAAACTGTATTCTGTGTTGTAAAGTTAGCAATACTTGTCAAAAGGTCATTCAGTAACAAACTTATCAATCAGCCCTTCTAACTCTAATGACATTTCTACTAACTCATTTGCTGACTTTAATGATTTATCTGCAACATTAGACGTACTATCTACAGCGCCATTAATGCTAATTAGGTTTTCATCCATTTCTTCTGCAACACAGCTTTGTTCATCAGCAGCTTTGGCTATTTGAACACTCATATCAGTAATAGTTGAGATACCTTCAATAATAGTACTTATACTATTACCTACATGACCAGCTTCAATCACACCTTGCTCTGTTTTTTCTTGGCTGCTTTGCATCATAACAACAGCTTTATGCGCTGAACTCTGTAACTCTTCAATCTTTTCTCGGATCTCTTGAGTTGATTGCTGAGTTCTGGCTGCTAAACTTCTCACTTCATCAGCAACAACAGCAAAACCTCTTCCTTGCTCCCCTGCTCTAGCGGCTTCTATTGCCGCGTTTAACGCTAATAAATTAGTTTGTGCTGCAATACTATCAATAACCTCAATAACACTGCCTACACTTTTAGTATTACTAGCTAGCTCAGTTATTGACTCACTTACCTTAACAATTTCTTGCTTAAGTTCAGAGATAACCTCTATAGTATTTTGTACAACAATAGAGCCACTTTGCGCATTTTTATTTGCTTCTTGCGCAGCAACAGATGTTTCATCAACATGTTGTGCAACACCTTTAGATGTTGCTGACATTTCAGTCATTGCTGTCACAATTAGGTTCAATTGATCTTTTTCTGATTCTAAACTTTCAAACGAAGTTTGGGAGAGAGCTTCTACTTCTGTTGCCAGTTCTTTTAGTGACATTGCAACCTTTTTGGTATTTGAAACAATAAACTGAATTTTATCAACAAATAAGTCGAATGAATTGGCTAATACTCCTATTTCATCTTGAGATTTCAAATTAAGCCGTTTAGTTAAATCGCCTTCACCTTCTGATATATCTTTCAATGCGGTTGAAACATTTTGCAGTGGTTTAGTGATTGTTCTAATTAGTACTAAAGAGCCAACAATACAAATTAAAACGGTTATTGATAAAACTAAAAATATACTTCTTTTTGAAAGGCTGATTTCTTCTTCAAAATCTTTTGATAATTCATTAATGCTTTTATTAGCAACAACAATATCTGCACTAAGAGCATTTACCGTATTTAAGTCTTGGGATAATTGATTTATACCGTCAACTTGCTTATTAACATTTGCGGTAAAGCTTTTCATTTTTGCGACAACATTCACCAAACTAACTAATGCTTCGCGTCGCATACTCTCTTCAATGTCTCCAACAGAGTCAGTGACATCTTCAAGGGTATCTTTGGCTAAACCTTCAGGAAATTCATCCCCAATAATACTAATCTCTTCAGTTAATTCATTAAGTGTAGAAGATAACCCTTTAATCTTTCTTTCCAAAACTCTCACATTCATATTGGTATTGTTTATATCGTCTACCAATAAAAGCATTTCAGCTGAAATTTTAGTTAGATTAGCATTAACTTCGATCACTTCTACTTTAGACTTTCTTGAATTTTCAACGCCTGTATTTGATTTTTGAACAATATGTGAAAAGCCTGAACTTAAATTCCCAAAAGAAAAAATAGCGATCAACAAAACACATAAAAGTAAAACACAGATGACACCGCCACCGCCTAACAACTTTAATCTTATTGTCATAATATAATCCTTTCACTCCATTTTAGGAAACAAGCTTATTTATTTGTTCGACTCTTTTTCATACAAACCAACAGCCTTATTCATTTCTTTTAAAAGGGGTAAGTTCTTATTTGCTAATAAAGAAACTTTGTCTTCTGAAATTTTCTTTGTTTTGTAATTTGCAGCAAACTCTACAATTGGCTTAAACTCTACCCAAAGCTTATTTACCACGGCAAGCTGTTCAATAATATGTGGGGTTTTCGTTGGTGGTAAGCCCAGACTGTCATCGCCATCTTTCAAACCTTTTAATGTTCTTTCAAAAAGAGTATAAGTTTCTAATAAGCCAAGCTTGTTATTTTCAAAATCATGATTATAAGCAACGAGTAAAAATTCTTTACTCATTTTTTGAGTAAGCATGCGCTGCTTGCCTGATAAGTTTATAGTTGCAGCTAAGCCTGGATCACCTTTTAATCCACCTTTTTTTGCATCTTTTTCATACAGACCAACAGCTTTGTTCATTTGTTTTAGTAATGGTAAGTTTTGCTCTGCAACTAATGCCACTTGCTCTGCACTAACAGTACCTGAAGCGATAATTGATTTCACAGTGGGATAAAAGTTTTTCCAAATTTTTTCAATTTTATCAAGTTGACGTAAAATTCTTTTCTTAGTTGTTGCAGGCAAATGAAGTTCATCATTCCCATTTCTTAAACCATCAAGCGTTTTATCAAATAAACTTGATGTTTTAGTTAGATTAGAAATGTTTTGAGCTTTATTTTCATTTAACGCAATAAGCATAATTTCCTTAGACATTTTTTGCGTTAACATACGTTGCTTACCTGATAGGTTAAGTACCGTCCCATATTCAGCAGAAGTTGGCCCTGCTGCAAAAGCATTATTTAATTGTAAAAGATAAAGAAAAGAAAACACCAGAATTGAAAGGGTGCGAATTAGTGATTTTTTCATATTTAATAATTGCATTTGTATTCCTTAAAATTAAAATCATGCCAACGTATACACTTTAAACACTCGCTAATGAGTATAAAAGTTAAACAATATAACAATATAATAAATAAAAACAAATAATGCCTTGATCTCACTACCCATTTTACTTGTAAATTATATTTATTATTAACGTAAAAGTGTAAAGGTTTTAGAGTGCTAGCATCACTTCTTAGTATTTAACTGATAAAACATAACCAGTGTCCATTTAAAAAACGATCAATGCTCAGGTTTGAATTAAATTTAAGATAATTGAAACTATATGACAATTTATTATAGCTAGCTTAATAAACGAGATATTTTTAACGAGCATGTAGCAGTTGATGTAGCAAAATGCTAAATATATGTGTAACTCATTGAAAAATAAAGATTGGGTGGCGGCCTAATCAGCCTCACCTCGGCACATG
>CAXIBS010000063.1:0-11448 GCA_964022585.1 uncultured Colwellia sp. | reverse complement strand
TCAGCCGCCAAATCTAAAATAGATTTATTTTGCACCTGTTTCACATTAGGTACTAATAAGCCAACTTTTGAATCAACCGCCATTCCAATATTATGATCATTGAAGTAGGTTAACTCAGTGCAGTCTTCATTAACTTGACTATTTATAACCGGAAACTCTTTTAACGCTAAAGAGATAGCTTTCATGAAAAACGGCATCATGGTTAATTTTATATCTTGCTTTGCATACACATCTTTTAGTTCTAAACGAAGCTTGATCAATTCAGTCATGTCAATTTCTTCACAATAGGTAAAGTGAGGAATTGTACTAACTGAATTTACCATGGCTTTTGCCATAACCGCTTTAATACCACGAATCGGCTCAACCCGTGTGCTAGGCTCAAGTGTTTGAACGGTTGCTGTATTGCCATTTTGTTCAAAAGATACGATATCTTCTTTGTAAACTCGCCCTTTTTTCCCAGAACCAGTGACCTCATTGATATTAATATCTAATTCACGTGCAACTCGGCGCACCGCGGGACTCGCGATAGACTTCCCATTAGCTTTAGCTTTATCAACAACCGTTTCTATTTCTTCTTTAACTTGCTTAGTAACAGCTTCTTTAGGCTGCTCTGGAGTGTGAGTTGCAGCAGTCTCTTCATTTATTTCTGCCTTAACTTCACCACTTTTACTCTCATCAGTAGTCATTGAGAAAAGAGGTTCGTGCACTTTCGCTATATCACCTTGCTTATAAAAAAGTTTATCTATAACGCCTGTATGCATAGCTGGAATTTGTACTAGTGCTTTATCTGTCATTACATCAGCAATAGGCTGATCTTCAACAACGGTTTCACCTTCTGATACTAACCATTCAACCAGTTCACACTCAACAATACCTTCGCCAATGTCTGGTAATATAAAATCAATACTCATATCTTTTTCCTAGTAATTCTTATCAGTTAAGTGAGGTTAGTAATTAATGCTGCGCTTGATCGCTTCATATATTTTTAAATGATCACTCACATATTCTTTTTCTAACGCCAATGGGTACGGCGTATCTAAACCACATATTCGTTCTATTGGAGACTCTAAGTGTAAAAAACACTCTTGTTGAATAGTTGCTGCAATTTCACTTGCAAAACCTGCAGTTAATGGTGCTTCTTGGCTAACCAACAAACGTCCAGTTTTCACTACCGAGTTTGCTATTGTCTCTATATCCCATGGCAATATGCTTCGTAAATCAATAACTTCACAAGAAATTCCGTCATTAGCTGCTAAGTCTGCTGCTTTTTGTAACACTTCCATTTGAGCGCCCCAAGCAAGTAATGTGATATCACTTCCCGTTTGTACTACTTCTGCTTTGCCAATAGGTAATTGGTAGTCTTCTTCTGGTACTTCACCAACTGATGATCTATATAAGCGTTTAGGTTCAAAAAAGATAACAGGGTTATCGTCTCGAATAGAAGCAAGTAATAAACCTTTAGCTTGATAAGGGTTACGTGGAATAACCACTTTTAAACCCGGTGTATGAGCAAAGTAAGCTTCAGGTGATTGACTATGGTACAAACCACCAGCAATACCACCACCATAAGGTGAGCGAATTGTAAGTTTACCCACATCAAATTCATTACCACTACGATAGCGAAATTTAGCCGCTTCATTAACTATTTGATCAAAAGCTGGAAAAATATAATCAGCAAATTGAATTTCTGCAATTGGACGAGAGCCTTGTGTCGCAAGTCCATTGGCAAAACCAATAATACCTTGCTCAACTAGTGGTGTATTAAAACAGCGTGCCTTGCCATATTTATCCTGCAAACCACTTGTTGCACGAAAAACACCGCCAAAATGTCCAACATCTTCACCAAAACATAGGGTGCTATCATCTTCGCTCATAGCGATATCAAGCGCATTATTAATGGCTTGTAACATATTCATTCTTGCCATGATTAAAATTTCCCCGCGGTAAATGGATAGGCTTCTGGGTATTTGTTAACGTGTGCTTTTACATTGTCTAATTGTGATTTTAGTTGACTTGTAGGAGTATCATAAACATCAGTAATTAAGGTATCGATATGAGGTTTGTCTGTTTTTTCTGACACTTTAACCGCTGCTAATACTTCCTCACGTAGTTTCTCAAATAGTGACTTTTCTTGAGCTTCATCCCACCAACTTTGAGCCATCAACCAATTTTTCATTCTTAAAATAGGATCATTAGCCTGCCACTTGGCTTCTTCTTCACGTGTTCGATATCCTGATGGATCATCAGAGGTTGAGTGCGCCCCTAAACGGTATGACATTGCTTCAATCAGTACAGGCTCACTTTCTTTCAGTGCATACTCACGTGCAATTTGAGTTGCTTTAACTACAGCCAAAATATCATTACCATCTACACGTAATGTTTTAATACCATAGCCAACTCCACGTGAAGCAATACCATTACCTTTAAATTGTTCGTCTGAAGGTGTTGAAATAGCATACCCATTGTTTCGACAGAAAAAGATGACAGGAGCTTGATGTACTGCAGCCATATTCAAGCCAGCGTGAAAATCACCTTCCGATGCAGCCCCCTCACCAAAATAACAAAGTGTTACAGCATCTAATCCTTGTAATTTTTGTCCATAAGCATAACCTGTTGCTTGCGGTATTTGTGTCCCTAATGGTGATGAAATCGTCATATAATTCAATTCATTTGAGCCATAATGAATAGGCATTTGTCTGCCTTTACCCAAATCTTTTTCATTAGAAAACATTTGATTCATAAAGTTTTCAAGGCTAAAGCCTCGAAACATTAAAGCGCCTTGTTCACGATATTGACTCATGATCATATCTTGAGACTTCAATCCTGCTGCTCCGCCTACACTAGCGGCTTCTTCCCCAAGAGCTGCCATATAAAAGCTTAAACGACCTTGTCGTTGCGATGCCACCATGCGCTCGTCAAGAACACGATGAAAAGCAAGTGTCTTATAAATTTTGATCGCTAAGCCTTCATCCACCTCTGGTAGTTCAGCACCTTCGTAGATAGAGCCATCTTGTTTTAATATTTTTAATTCTGGAATTTCAACACTGGTGCCGTCAATAAACATAGGTTTATGTACCATTGGCCCATCATCGTAAAGTTCACTGCTCATAACATTCTCTTATTTTAATTGTTCGTGCTATTTAATTGATAACAATTGTGTCGAGTAAGAAACACACCTCTTCATGGTAAATTCAGAAAAGCATCTAAATTGTAAAGCATGATGTGAGCGTAGTTATCTTAAATATCTAAGCGATGATTTTTATAAACGCTTTAGATATTTACTGACTTTTCTTGATTTAAGTATAGTCAGTAGTTCGTAGAAATCGTGCAAAACTTTACCTTCACGTTAATTGATTCTCAAGATTGTTAAGTAATGAAGTGGCGCAAATTAGGGTAAAAGTGAACAGGAATGTTTACAGTGAAGAAAAACGGATGAATTGATACTGCCATTTAAGTTGAGTAAAAAAACAACAAAACATAGTGAGATTTATGGATTTTTAAGAAACTTACTCGTGTGAAATTTTATTAAAAAGCTTTAAAGCATAAGGTGTTAACTAATCTTATATAATTTATTTATAAAATATAGAGCTGCTAAAAAGTATAATTTACGGCACACCCTAAATAACAGGCTGTAAAGCCCATAAAAACAAGTAAGTATGAAAAGTTTATTGCTTATCTCACAAATTAAACCAAAAACTTAGACAGGAGTAATTTCTACTGGTACTACAGTTAACAAAGCACGCTGCCCAATAGCAACATTAGCATTAGGAAAAATGATAGCTTCTCCCTGCTTTTTAGTTTTCACTTTTATATCGCCATCCGTTGCGATAACTGTGCCGATAGGAAAGTCAGTAAAGTTTTCTACTTCGTCACTAAAATGCAATGAAAAATCTTGATGATGTCTATCTATTATTTGGTCTATTTCAAAAAAGCTGAAGTCATTTTTATTGTACTCAGCTAACGATAATGGCTGACCAGTAATTAACAATTTCAGGCAATTGTTTACATCACTAAAGTTTGTCATATCATTTTCACCAAACGGTTTTACCTTTCCTAACTCAACAGTAAAGGCATGTGCTCCAAAGTTATTTGAAGAGAAATAACTAAATGTAGTGGTTGGTGAGTGAGAAAATAAAATAGTGTTAATACCGCAAGCGAGCATAAACTGTAGTTGTTCTTTTACCCAAGGCTGATTATGTCTAAATGGATAGACAGCAAATTTATCATTTTTAGAGCCTCTAATAGCGGTATGCAGATCATAATGAAAACGCTCACCCTGACCCTTATTAAAAAAATCTGTGACCGTTTTTTCTAGAAATAAAGCTCGATGACGCTCTTTGTTAATTAAACCTTCCCCTTGACCTTGATCTTGAGAGTGCCCTCCTGAAAACAGGCGATTAAGATTTTCTTCGACAAAGCGCTTTTCAATATTAATTGATGGAGGGTTGCCAAATAAAAATAATACTCGGTGCGCTAAAGGTAATTCACCTAAAATAAGCTTACTAATCAATTCACTACATATTTCAATAGGTGCAGTTTCATTACCATGCACAGCACTAGACAAAACAATATCTTTACCTGCAGTGTGACTTAACGGCTCAAACATAATAATGCCTGTGTCAAGTACAGACACCCTAGTTTTAGACGTTGTATGCTTACAATCAACATCGAAACTAAATGCAGCCATTGAGTATTCATGGCTGCGAGTTAAATGTAGAAAATCACCCGTTTTCAAAAGTTGCTCTTGTAATTGTGCAGCTGAAAATTGTACTTGCGGGTATGCCATCATTAACCTTTATTATTGTTATTTAATTCTATATTTAAGAGTAATTTATGTAGTCGTTATAACTATAAGCCTGCTGCTTCAAATGCCGCGCTGACAATATCTTGCGCTTCTTTTATTATCATTTGTAAGTGTTGCTCATCAATAAAGCTCTCTGCATAAATTTTATATATTTCTTCTGTTCCTGAAGGTCGAGCAGCAAACCACCCATTTTCAGTTACCACTTTAATACCACCAATTGCTGCATTATTTCCCGGTGCATGGGAAAGAATATCCACTATTTTTTCACCAGCTAATACTTCTGCAGTAACAGCTTCACTAGAAAGTTGTGTAAGCACTTTTTTCTGTTCAAATGAAGCCACTGCTTCAACACGACCATAACATGGCTCACCTAATTGATTCACTAAATCAAGATAATGCTGATGAGGATCTTTACCAGTAACAGCTAATATTTCAGCTGCTAATAACGCCATAATAAAGCCATCTTTGTCAGTAGTCCAAGTACTACCATCTCTAGCAATAAATGAAGCCCCTGCACTTTCTTCGCCGCCAAATGCATAACTTGAGTCTTCTAAGCCATCAACAAACCATTTAAAACCAACCGGCACTTCTGACAATGTACTATTAATTTTGTGTGCTACACGATCGATAAGAGAACTAGAAACAAGTGTTTTACCTATTTTACTTTTTTCAGGCCAGCCTCTGTGTGTCATCAAGTAATGAATCGCAACGGCTAGATAATGGTTAGGGTTCATTAAACCGCCACTTTTAGTCACAATGCCGTGTCTGTCAAAGTCAGGGTCATTACCAACGCTGATATCAAAATCGTCTTTCATTGCTATAAGACCAGCCATAGCAAAAGGAGAAGAACAATCCATGCGAATTTTGCCATCTTTATCAAGTGGCATAAAAGAGAAACTTGCATCAACAACAGGGTTTACAATAGTGATATTGATTCCGTACTTTTCAGCTATCAATGGCCAATAGGCAATACCAGAACCTCCTAATGGATCAACACCTATCGTTACACCAGCATCTGCAATTGCCTTCATATCAATAACTTGTTCAAGCTGATTGACATAGTGTTCAATAAAGTTTTGCTGACCTAATAATGAAGACTTTAATGCGGTCATATAAGGAAGTTGTTTAACCTCGGTTAAACCTGCTTTAATTAGCTCATTTGCCCTTAATTCAATTTGCTTTGTGATGCTTCCTTCAGCAGGACCACCATGTGGCGGGTTATATTTAATCCCCCCATCTGTAGGCGGATTATGTGAAGGGGTGATAATAATACCATCAGCAAGAGATGACTCATCATGTTCTTTATTATGTGAAATAATAAGTCGAGATATCACCGGTGTTGGTGTGAAACCTGAGGTTATACTAGTGCTGGAAAGCACATCATCTTGGATAATAACATTAACGCCATTGGCAATTAACACTGAAATTGCACTAGCAAAGGCAGCCTCAGATAATGCGTGTGTATCCTTACCTAAAAATAGTGGCCCTGTAATGTTTTGGCTCGCTCTATATTCTGCAACAGCCTGACAAATAGCAACGATATGTTGTTCATTAAAACTAATCTTAGTTGCTGTACCACGATGGCCGGAAGTGCCAAAAGTCACCTGCTGAGCAATTACATCGACATTCGGTGTTTTCACATAGTAATCACTGACTAATTGACCAAGGTTAATTCTATCTTCTGGTCTTATTGCTTGGCCTGCATATGGGTGAGTAGACATACTTTTCCTTTTTATGCTTTTGGTATATTTCGTTTAAAGACTATCTATGTAAAATGACAATAAAAAAACTTTAGCGGTATTGATATAAACTGATTAATGAGTATTAAAGAAAATCACGAATTTTGATCACATCACTTTCATCATAACCTAACAAAGTAGCCGCCTCTGTTAACATCATCTTTTTACGTGTGGTATTTGAGTTAGTAATAACCCAAAATGGACTTTGAGGTACTTGTTTAGGTTTAGTACTACTGCCACTAGCTGTTAATATTTCTTCACTCAAAGCAAAATATAAGCGTTTAGTTTTTCTTGCACTTACTTTGGGACCAATAGTGGTAACTACTTTAAATTTGCTCGGATGAGCTCGGTATAATGCTGCAAGAATCAATAAAAAACGACCAACAGCGCCACGTTGCATGGCAAGTTCTTCTTTATTGATAAAATCAAAAACACTTTCTGAACCTGCACTTTCTTCTTCAAGCTCACTAGTTTCCACATCGGCTACAGTTTTTTCTTCAGATGATGCATTTTGTTGAACATCATCTTCTTTGACGTCTGCAACAGTAGGAGAGGATAAAGTGGCTTGATGACAAGTGTCTCCTATCGGGAGTAAACGACGCAAAATACTTGAAGCGCTCTCACCAATAGATTGTGTGTTCGAAACAATATACAGATAAAGTTCATCGTCTATTTCAATATTTTTCATTTATCACTAACTTCTATAAATTTTTAATTACTGCGAGATTATACCCAAATTCAGGGTTATTTCATGATAAAATTACTATAAGTTAAAAATAAATGAATGAATAAAATGACAAATATAATGCAAGCAACAAATCCATGCCCTGAACTACTAAATTACCGACAATTAGGTGAAGGACAGCATATTGTGCTTATTCACGGACTTTTTGGCAGCTTAGAAAACTTAAATATGGTTGCCAAAACCCTAAGCAAACATTATTGCGTTACCTGTGTAGACGTGAGAAATCACGGTAGTTCATTTCATCAACAAAACATGGACTACCAAGTATTAGCTCAAGATGTCATTAACTTACTAGATACGTTATCTATCGATTCTTGCCATATCCTCGGTCACTCAATGGGTGGTAAAATAGCAATGAAAATTGCACTGTCATTTCCAGAACGCGTGAATAAATTAATTATTGCAGACATTGCTCCTGTTGAATACCCAGCACACCATTTAACAATTATTGAAGGTTTACAATCAATCGATTTAACGCAAGTACATAAACGAAAAGATGCAGATATTCAGCTTGCTGAGTATGTAAGTGATGCTAGTGTAAGACCCTTTTTGCTAAGAAACATTGTTCAAAATGAGCAAGGTGAATTTCAATTTAAATGTAACCTAGCCTACATAGCACAAGGATATCCACAAATAATGCAAAACATTTCTAATCAAACAAGTAAGAAATTTGATGGCGATACTTTGTTTATTAAGGGTGCAAACTCAAACTACATTCTACCTGAGCATCAAGAGGCCATAATACAGCTGTTTCCTAAAGCTAAAGCCAAAATTATACAAGGTGCTGGCCATTGGCTGCATGCTGAAAAAACAGTCGCCTTTAATAAAATAGTCGAAGGTTTTTTAGAAGACTAAATACATTATTCTGAATAAAATCACTCTTTGATGAAGATCAACAACTTAGCTCAATTAATGAGTTAAAGTTTTGGCCGTAAGTATAATGAAAGTAAATGTGTTTAATATCATTACATGCTATAGTATCGCCAATTTTTTTGGCATACATCACTTGATGTATTTTTCATAGTGAAATAACACATATGCTAGCTGAACATTTAGAGCTAATTGAGGCGATAGGCCTTAACTTATTTTTTCTTTTCATTTTTGGTTTTATTGGTTTATCCATTCACGATGTAATGAATAAAAATGATGTACCAAAAATGGGAAAATTGGTTGTTTATTTCGTACTTTTTCTAGGCTGCTTTGGTTTTATTGCCAAAGGCGTTATTCAATTTATCTGGGAAAGTAAGGGTGTCGGGTAATGGCGAAAGAGTTAACAGATCTAACAACCATTGACCTATTTAGTGATGACAAACGACCGGGAAGACCCAAAACAAGTCCGCATCCACGTAAGGTACAAATAAAGTTAAATAAACGTAATCAAGTTAAACGAGATAAAACGAAAGGTTTAAAACGGGTAGAATTTAAAATACACCATAGTTTATTTGAACAGTTAGAAAAACTGGCTAAAGCTAAAAATATTAGCCGAAGTGAATTAATTGAATCGCTTTTGATTGAATCATTAGCAAATAAAACAAATTTAATTGAAGTTTAAAAGGTAAGTAACCATGGCAATCGTAGGTTTATTCTTCGGTAGTGATACCGGCAATACTGAAGCAGTTAGTAAAATGATCCAGAAAAAACTGGGCAAAAAAATGATCGATGTTAAAGACATCGCAAAGAGTACAAAAGAAGAAATTGCAGAGTTTGATATGCTAATTTTAGGCATACCAACTTGGTATTACGGCGAAAATCAATGTGACTGGGATGATTTTTTACCTGAACTTGAAGAAATCGATTTTACTGATAAATTAGTCGCTATATTTGGATTAGGCGATCAAGAAGATTATGCTGAATACTTCTGTGATGCTATGGAACCGTTACGTGATATTGTAGAAAGTAAAGATGGTATAGTTGTTGGTAATTGGCCTACTGAAGGTTATGAGTTTGAAGCATCAAAAGCATTAATAGATGAGAACACTTTTATTGGTTTATGTATTGATGAAGATAGACAGCCAGAACTAACTGACGATCGTGTAAGCAAATGGGTGAACCAACTTAACGATGAAATGTGTTTAGCTGAACTCGCTTAAACCGTATAAATATTAAGGTTTTATTCCCTTAAATCCCGATAAAAAAGCTCAACAAATGAGCTTTTTTGTTTTTGGAAATTAAAAAAGCTTAATAAATACAACTAAGCCTTTATCCCAAATCAATAACCTCTTATACTTTTATATATCATTACCTTTAGAGACATAGTTACATGGCAGATCAAAACGAAGAACTTAAAAGAGCTGGATTAAAAATTACCTTGCCACGTATTAAAATTTTAACGATCTTGCAAGATCCAAAAAATCAGCATATTAGTGCCGAAGATGTTTATAAAATTTTATTAGAACAAAATGAAGAAATAGGTTTAGCAACAGTCTATCGTGTATTAAACCAGTTTGACGATGCAGGTATTGTTACCCGTCATCATTTTGAAGGTGGAAAGTCAGTTTTTGAACTTGCTCATAAAAAGCACCATGACCATTTAGTTTGTTTAAAGTGCGGTAAAGTTGTCGAGTTTGAAGATGATATAATTGAGCAAAGACAGTCTGACATAGCTAAGTCACACAAAATAACACTAACTAACCACAGCTTATATTTATATGGTGAGTGTGAAGATAAAGTAGCTTGTGAAAAATATAGAGTAGACAACCTATAATAAGTAATTGCTATATGTTTTAAGTCATATGGATGTGGCTTAGACAGAATTTAGTGCATTTACGGAACAATTTAAGGTAATGACATTAAAAATGTAAGGTTATTAGACTAAACTATTTTATGGCAAGTAATATATGAACTTAGCACTAAAGGTCATCCCTCCCGTACAGTTAGTTATTTGTGCAACTATGATGTTTGCTTTAGACCACTTCCTTCCTGAGTATCACTTTTCGTTTGTATTTCAATTAGAGCTCATCATATTACTTATTGCTGCATCTACAATTATCGGTGCGCTAGCACTGTTTGATTTTCGTAAACATAAAACAACCTATCATCCTCATACGCCTGAAAAAACAAGCACAGTAGTCAACTCCGGCATTTATGCTTATTCACGTAACCCAATGTATTTAGCTTTAGTATTAACACTTTTAGCTTTAGTAATTTACCTTGAAAATATTAGCTGTTTTATCATTATTCCTCTTTTTATTTGGTACATCACTTGTTTTCAAATAACGCCTGAGGAAGAAACATTAAATAAACTATTTCCTGTTGAGTACGATACCTATTGTAAAAATGTTCGCCGTTGGTTTTAGAAAAAGAACAACAGTTACTTTGTTAGATACTTATGAGAATATACCTAACAAAGTTTTTTTATTTCTATGCTTTTTTCAAATAGCCTGCAACTAATACAATTCGCGTTCCATTAACTTTACCTTCAATATGCTCAGGATTGTCTGTTAATGAAATACCACGAACCATGGTACCTTGTTTAGCTGTAAAGTTAGCACCTTTCACTTTAAGATCTTTAATCAAAGTTACATTGTCGCCATCGTGTAACTCTGCACCATTGCTGTCACGCGTTGGACCACCAGTTTGCTCTGCAGCTATTCCTTGCTCAGCCCAAGTTCTAACTTCATCTTCTAGATAAATCATTTCAAGTGCATCTTGCGCCCAACTCTCCGTTGAAAGCTTATGTAGCATACGGTACGAAACAACTTGCACAGCTGGCTCTTGATTCCACATACTGTCATTTAAACAACGCCAATGATTTACATCTAAGGCTTTACTACCTTCAATTTGAGATTGACAATTTTCACAAATATAAACACATTGCTGCGCACTTAAGTCACTTGTCGGTGGTACAGGGAATACTGATAAATTGTCTGTTGCTGTACACAGTTCACAGCTATTATTACTACGTTGTTGCAAAGCTTGTTCGGTTGCCATGGTTATTCCTAATTAAAAACAAAACATTCTAAATTGTTATGTTGAAATTATAACATGCTACCTACCCTCAATAAATGCTAACAAACAGCTAATATTATTAATTAAAAAGGTATTAACTAATAAATACAAACCGAAAAAATAACTTATTGACTATTACTGATTAGGGTATGTTGAACTTTCGCGGTTAAATTTTGTTCGAGATAAAAGCGTTTTAATCGCGGCGAGTAGTG
>CAXIBS010000062.1:0-11461 GCA_964022585.1 uncultured Colwellia sp. | reverse complement strand
CTTAGGTATCATTATGGTAGTCAATATGGAAATAGGTATGCTTACACCACCTGTAGGACTAAACCTATTTGTTACTGCGGGTATCACTGGAAAAAGTATGGGCTGGGTTATTAAAGCTTGTTTACCATGGTTAGGCCTGCTGCTGCTATTCTTAATGTTAATAACTTACGTGCCGCAGATATCACTAGCATTCCCAGAGTATATTGATAAGCTCAATGGCTATTAGTTAAGTTAAGTTAAATGTAGAGGCTTATTGTGCTAGCCTCTACATTTTTTAAAATGAGGTAAACTGTGTTAAGTATAACAAAGCGTCATTTAAAAAAAGCGTTTCATACGCTGCTACTTTTACTCGGCTTATTTGTGACGATAATGACGTTTAAGCAAGTAGGCTTACGTATCGCTTATCAAGATCTGTTAATTCAATCAACCCAGAATTTAAACAATTTAGTCAGTTATATAGACAAAACATTAGGCCAGTTTGAAAAAATTCCAGAGGTACTTTCAAAGCACCCCTTGCTCCAAGAAGTACTCATATCTCCTGAGAACGAACAAAAAACTCAACAACTCAATATTTTACTTAAAGAAATGAGTCAAGTGTCCGAAACCTCTGACATCTATCTAATTAACAAATTTGGCAGCACTATTGCAGCCAGTAATTGGGACAAAGAAAGTTCTTTTGTTGGCAATGACCTAACGGTACGCCCCTATTTTCATGAAGCCTTAGCAGGCAAGTTATCACGCTACTATGCCGTTGGACTTACCAGTAACAAACGCGGATACTTTTTTGCTTACCCCGTTAAAAATAAAACAGAAATTATAGGTGTTATTGCTATAAAAGTTAGTGTTGATAGTATTGAAAACCAGTATGCGCAAGATGTTGATAACGACAATTACAACTTCTTAATTGTTGCTCCTGACAATGTCGTGTTTATATCTGATAAAAAAGAATGGCGCCTAAGCCAAATAGCCATAGACGTTCATCCTAAAAATTCTACTCAAAATAATAGCCAGCTTACAAAAATTGAACAGCAACGTTATTCGCAAAGGCAAGTATCTACTTTACAAGTATCCCATGTTAATAATGACTACCTTCCAATAATCCCAGATGTGCAGCTTTTTAATCTAACAACTAATCAAGAAACCGTGTTTGCCCAACAAACCAAGATGCCCTTAAACGATTGGCGAGTGCATATTTGGAGTTCTCTACAGCCAATAAATGAGCAAAATATTTTAATGATATTTATTGGTAGCGGCAGTTATTTTTTATTAGTGATGTTAGTTCTATTTACTAAAGAAAAAATTAGAAACACTCGTCAACAACTACAAGCCAAACTGTTACTTGAACAACGAGTTAAAGAACGAACCGAAGATTTAACTGTGATTAATAAAAGGCTTGTTGATGAAATATCACAAAGAAAAATGACACAAGTTGAATTGAAAAAAACCCAAGAAGAACTTATTCAAGCCGCCAAGTTAGCTGTAGTTGGCAATATGTCAGCAAGCATAAACCATGAAATTAATCAGCCACTTACTGCAATAAAAAGTTACTCTCAAAATGCATTAACCTACCAAGAACGAAAAATGCCAGACAAGGTACAATCAAACCTTGTGCATATTATCGCGTTAACAGATCGCCTCGCTAACATTGTTAGTCAGTTTAAAAATTTCACTAAAAAAAGTGTTGATATCAAAGTCCCCATATTAGTACAAAACTCTCTTAGTGAAACGCTCTCTATTATTAAGCATCAAGCACAAAAAGAGTCTGTTGAGATTATTACTCATGTTCCTGATGAAGAACTTTATATTCTTGGCGACGGTATTCGATTAGAGCAAGTATTTGTTAATATTATTAGTAATGGCATTCAAGCAATAAAAGATTTAAGCACACGACAAATACATGTGAAAGTAGAAAGAGTTGGGCAACAAGTTAACATTACATTTAGAGATTCTGGCCCCGGTATTTTAGCCACTAATCTGGATAAAGTGTTTGAACCTTTTTTTACAACCAAAGAAAGCTTTGGTTTAGGCATTGGCTTATCAATATCTCAACGTATTATTGAGTTAATGCAGGGAACATTAGTGGTAAATAATCACAAATTAGGTGGCGCAATATTTACTATTTCATTACCTATCTATACAAATAAAGCGAATCAATAGGAGCAATACATGGCTGAAGACCAATTAGGGTGTGTTTTTATTGTTGATGATGAAAAGCATATTCGCACTGCGATTGAACAACTACTCGAACTACAAAACTATCAAGTACGTAGTTTTTCTAGTGCAAAAGAATTATTAGCTAATATTGATCAAGGCAAGCCTGATGTCATTATAAGTGACATCAATATGCCAGTGATGGATGGTCATCAATTAATGACAAATATCCATAAAATAGATCGTGATTTACCCATCATTTTATTAACCGGATTTGGTGATATATCAATGGCGGTTAATGCCATAAGAAATGGTGCCTATGATTTTATTGAAAAACCATTTAACAATGAACACTTGCTCGACACTGTTAAACGCGCTGTAGACAAACGTACACTAACTTTAGAAAATAGAGATCTCAAAAAGCAATTACAAACTCATACATCACCCGGTCCGCGTATTCTGGGTAACTCCCCTGTTATCGTTAAAATGCGCCAAATCCTTGATAATATAATGGATGCACCTGCAGACATTATGATAAATGGTGAAACAGGCACAGGTAAAGAGCTTGTTGCCCGTTACTTACATGATCACAGTATTCGAAAAGATCATAATTTTGTCGCATTAAACTGTGGCGCAATTCCTGAAAACATCATTGAAAGTGAGTTATTTGGTGCCGAATCAGGTGCTTTTACTGGTGCAGACAAAAGACGAATTGGTAAATTTGAATACGCTAATGGCGGCACTATTTTTTTAGACGAAATAGAAAGTACTCCCATGTCTTTACAGATAAAACTATTGCGTGTTTTAGAAGATAGACAAGTGGTTCGTTTAGGGTCAAATAATAGCATCCAACTAGATATACGCGTTATTGCAGCAACTAAGGTTGATTTATTAGAGCTATGCGAACAAGGTACATTTCGTCATGATTTGTATTATCGTTTAAATTTGGTTGATGTAAAAATTCCTGCTTTAAGAGAAAGAAAAGAAGATATTCCTTTATTGTTTCTCCACTTTGCGCGCGTTGCATCAACACGTTATCGACGTGAGCTAATTCCATTATCTCAGCAAAACCGCACGATTTTGTTAAGCAATGATTGGCCTGGGAATGTTCGTGAATTACGTAATTTAGCAGAGCGTTTTGTCTTGTTGGGAGAAGATGCTGCCTTTGAAAAGCATCAAGATAATTCAACAACTTTACGTTCATCAATGGGGCTTGCTGAGCGGGTGGGATTTTTTGAGCGAACCTTATTGCAAGACGCATTATTAAGCTGTAATGGCAGTATAAAAGATACTATGGAAATGTTATCGCTTCCGCGTAAAACACTTTATGACAAAATGAAAAAGTATGATTTACAGCGTAAAGAAAGCGAATAAATATTGAATGAACAAAACGGGTGGAATTTATCATAACGATTGTAAAATCTGGGGGGAATCCCACTCATCGTTAGACTACAAAATCAAAACAAAAAACAATAACCTACTGTAATAAAAAGGAAAAAACACCTTGTAATTAATGGTCTAAACCTTGCTTTGTCCTAAGTAACTAAAACGATAATAAAATCTACGGCAGAGCAAATCATGAATCAATCATCAACAAAAAATAATAACTCCCCGCTTTACATTCCTTATGCAGGACCTAGCTTGTTAGAAACACCTTTATTGAATAAAGGCAGTGCTTTTAGTTTATCTGAACGTGAACAATTTAATTTAAATGGTTTATTGCCTCCAAGGTATGAGTCAATTGACGAGCAAGTTACTAGAGCTTACCAACAGTACTCTAGTTTTAATTGTGATCTTAATAAACATATCTATCTACGTGCTATTCATGACAATAATGAAACCTTATTCTTTAAACTTGTGCAAAGTTACTTAACCGAAATGATGCCCATTATTTACACGCCAACGGTTGGAGATGCTTGTGAGAAGTTCTCTGATATTTACCGTAGTTCAAGAGGCTTATTTATTTGCTATCAGCAACGACATAACATTGATGACATTTTAAGAAACGCCACTAAAAACAAAGTCAAAGTGATTGTAGTAACTGATGGCGAACGTATTTTAGGATTAGGTGATCAAGGAATTGGCGGCATGGGGATCCCCATAGGTAAATTATCTTTATATACTGCATGTGGAGGAATTAGCCCTGCCTATACACTACCCATAATGCTAGATGTAGGTACAAACAACGAGAAACTACTCAAGGATCCTATGTATATGGGAGCTCGCCATAAACGTATTGGGCAACAACAATACGACGAATTTATTGATTTATTTGTACAAGCAATAAAGCGACGTTGGCCGCAAGCATTATTACAATTTGAAGATTTTGCACAAAATAATGCCACACCGTTATTAACGCGTTATCGTAATGAACTTTGTTGCTTTAATGATGATATTCAAGGTACAGCTTGCGTAACGGTAGGTACTTTACTCGCCGCTTGTCGAAGCAAGCAGCAAAAGCTTTCTACTCAAAATATTGTATTCGTTGGTGCGGGTTCTGCTGGCTGTGGTATTGCTGAGCAAATTGTTGCTTGTATGATAAGCGAAGGAATTAGCGAGCAACAGGCACGAAGCCAAATTTTTATGATTGATAAGTCAGGGCTACTGATGGATAGTATGACAGGCCTTCGAGATTTCCAGCAACGACTCTCGCAATCACAAAACCGGTTAGACTCTTGGGCATTTTCAGGTAAATATCCAAGTTTATTAGAAGTTATTCAACAATTAAAACCTTCAATTCTTATCGGTGTTTCAGGCCAAGCAGGTTTATTTAACGAACAAATCATTAAAACAATGAAAAATACTTGTAACTTACCAATAATATTACCTCTGAGTAACCCAATTAAACAAATAGAGGCATTACCTGAACAAATAATAGCGTGGACAAAAGGACAAGTGATTATTGCTACCGGCAGCCCTTTTTCTCCTGTTGAATATCAAGGAAAAAGTCATGATATTGCACAATGTAATAATAGTTATATATTTCCAGGTCTCGGATTAGCCGTTATTTCAGCAAATATCAGCCGTATTAGTGATGAAATGCTAATGGCAGCAAGTGAAGTGTTGGCTCAGGAGTCGCCCTTAGCCAATAATGGTGAAGGGATATTACTTCCTTCGTTAGATTCAATTGTTGAGTTAAGTAAAAAAATTGCTTTTTCTGTGGCTAAAGTTGCTTTTGAACAAAACTATGCTCTTGCCTTACCTGATGAGGTGTTATTAACTAAAATTCAGCATAATTTTTGGCAACCTAGTTACCGCCAATATAAACGAATTAGTGCTTAGTCTATGTTGTATTGAAACGAGACTTAAATAGTAAACTAAAGTTTATTACTTAATGCGAATAAGCTAGCGTTAGACTAATAGTTAAATTGATCTATAGGTTATTAACTATCAACGTAAATGGGCTTATCTAGTCAGTATCTGAGCAGATAAGCTCTATTCGCGTTAACACTGCAACAGAAGTGTGTTAACGCGAACTAGGCCTAATTACGTTTATTTAAAAATAACCTTAGCAAATATCGATTTTCCTTGGCTTATTCAAATATGCCCATCATTCATTCTTCACAACGGTGACAATCGGTGTGTTGCTGACACAAACGATAATTCCAATAATGACCGCAAGCAATTACGGTTGCTCCCATCAAGGTTAATATTTTTTCCCAAAACTCATTCCCTAGCATTAGTGCTAAAACTAATAAAGCTAAACCCACAAAGCCGATTAAAAGTAATCTATAGCGTTTATGCTGTTTACATCCCATAAATAAAGCATAAACACTGGTAGGCAGTACAATAACTATCATCCAGAAATGAAACGCTTCGTTGTTAAGTGATAATACGGAAAAGCTTGGAAGAAATACTAATAACAAAGGCACAGCTAAACAATGAATAGCACAAGTAACTGAAAGCGTAATTGCCAATTTATCAGTAATGTTTTCTACTTTTATCATAGCCCTATTACCTTATCTTCAGCGCTCAGCATTACTACACCTTGTTGAGTATCTGTTATCCACATCGCACGAATTTTATCAATACCTGAAAATTGCTTAAATGCAGATACTGTAATAGCTGATAACCTTTCTTCACAGCGATAACGGTAATTAGCAACTACTTGAGTATGATTTTCATCACTTTCATGTTGCTCACTGTGTTCATTACCTTGTTGTTGGTGATGCTTAGGCAAATGTGCATGCCCATCATTAGTTGTTGATAAGCTTGAAATATCAACTTCTGTATTCATGAGTGAACAATCACCACCAGACAAAGAAAAAAGCGATGCTGCATTACTTAATAAGGCTTTAACACTGTTAACTATAGCAACCTCTTTTGGAGTGCTTGCTTTGTGTTCAAAGCCAATAAGGTTAATACTTGGAGATAGTAATTGAATTTCAAGTATATCCGCTTCAATCACGACCATTAATTCAGACAAGCCATGCACATGAGTATCTAAGATAATATCTTGTTGCTGCTTATTTTTTGTATGAGCAGATTTACCTAATATAAAAAAACTCAAGCATATTATGTTAAGTAAAGCTGACATTATTTTATTTATTTTCATTTAAAATTCCTTTTACTAACCCTTATTAATCATTAATAAAATCAAGAGTTAATAATAAACGACGCTCATTAAACGAATCTTCAGGCTTTACAGGTGAGCGATGCACAACACCTGCACCCTCGTTATCATGCCAATACTCACCTTTAAGTAATGCAACATCACCTTGGCCGAGTTGACGAATATCATCAATGTTATGAAAAAGGCCTGAGAGTTCATCTGGTTTACCTTGATTTCCGGCTCCTAATTTACTGCGGTTAACCAAATGATTAGGGAGCCATTCAGTGCCATTACCGTAATATGTTGTGACTAAGCGGCATGGAATTCGATCAAAGTGAAATCTAGGACACATAGCGCGGTCAAGCGAAGTTAACCGCAAACCCGCTCCTTTGAGATCAAATAAACAGCAAAACATATCAACCAATAAAGATATATCATCGCTCAACATCATCACTGCGTTGCTATTTCCCAGCTTATTACAAAGCATAGAGCGCACACTGTTAGCTGTAACTGCCTCTGCTATTTCTATTCTTGTTGCTGAGGTTAAAATATCCTTTGTAGCCAGCGCTAGGTCATCAGTCAATTTACGTTGCCAAATAGCAATATTGATGTCTTCTTGATAAATATCAGTAAAAGTTTCTGGTGTGTCACCTTCACTAGCACGTTTAGTGTATTGTTCTGATAGGAATATGCTTGTTGGTTGACCTTCATTAATAGCGGTTAATACACTCATGCGCTTTCACTCCACTGTGGAAACGGATCACTGAGCGTTGCCCAATAGTTCTTTCCTTTGAGTAAGTCCTCATCTGACAACAAGCATTCATTAAGTGCCTGAATCATCTCTTCTTGATTTAATTGCTGACCAATAAAAACTAACTCTTGACGCATATCACCAAACGGTTCAACCCACTGCTTTTGTATAGCACTTAGCGATTCTGTGTCAGTAGGCCAGTCTTCTTTTGGTACCGATTTCCAAAACATTCCTGCAAAGCCATAATGAGCAATTCCGCCGGCCTGATTCCATTGACCTGAAAACTGTGGGCGTGATGCCAACCAAAAGTAGCCTTTTGATCGAATTAATTTGCCATATTTTTCGGTATCATGTAGAAACTGATAAAATTTTTCAGGATGAAATGGACGTCTAGCAAGGAAGCTAAAACTAGCAATTCCATACTCTTCTGTTTCAGGAATATGTTCACCGCGCATTTCCTTAAGCCAGCCTGGCGCGCTCTGAGCACGCTCAAAGTCAAATATCCCTGTACTAAGCACCGCATCAATATCGACCTGACCATGAGCAATAGGAATAATTCGGGCATGAGTATTAAGGGTTCTTAATATGGCTTTTAGACGCTCAACATCTGTAGGTTCAACCAAATCGGTTTTGCTAATTAAGATAACATCTGCAAATTCAACTTGGTCTACAAGTAGATCCGAAACACTACGTTCATCTTCTTCACCTAACGACTCACCTGCTTCATGTAAAGAGTTTGCTTCTTCGTAATCCGTTAAAAAATTTACCGCATCAACAACCGTTACCATGGTATCTAGTGTGGCAACATCTGATAATGAAATACCTTCCTCGTCTGAAAAAGTAAAAGTTTCAGCTACCGGTAACGGTTCTGAGATCCCTGTCGATTCAATCACCAAGTAATCAAATCGCCCATCTTTTGCCAATGTAGTAACTTCTAATAAAAGATCTTCTCGTAATGTACAACAAATACAGCCATTACTCATTTCAACGAGTTTTTCATCACTACGATTAAGCGACACTTCGTTTTCAACCGTTGCAAAATCAATATTAATCTCACTCATATCATTAACAATAACAGCGACTTTTTTACCTTGACGGTTATTCAGAATATGACTTAGTACTGTTGTTTTTCCTGCACCAAGAAACCCCGATAGTACGGTTACTGGTAACTTTTTTTTATGAACCATAAATGCGCTCTCTGTTTGACTCATTAACACTGACTAGAAGACTTATCTAGACATTAAGGCGCAATGTTACATTATAACATTTTAATTATAAACTGATATTGTGATAATATTACAAATTAAAAAAGGATGGATTTATTCGTTATATTGATAAAGTGACCATTATGATTTTCTAATAAAAATTAAAATATTCTATCTTATACTTACCTTACTCCTCATATGGGTAAACCTTATTAAGTAGCATACTATAGGCAGATTTACCTAGCTCACTATCTGTAGTATCAATAGTTAACACCCCTTCAAACCAAAATGCGTCATATAAGGATGATAACTCAATGCCAGTTGAAAAATGTACGAATATCATTTGATTTGGCGGCGGTGGTGGCATATGCAAGCATGCCCCAAAGTAAGGAACAATAAAAAACTGCGTTACCTTCTGATTATCATCAATCTCTATGGGTACTATAAAGCCTGGCATTCGTATACTCTTACCGTCGAATTTATCTACGATCCGAGTAGATTCTAGTGCTTGTTTATACTTTTGAGTGGCTATATCAGTAGAGCTAACTTGGTTCAATGTATTCATATTATCGTTATCTGCTCGATCTTCTATATCAAGTAAAAAATCTGGCGGATTCAGTAATACTTCTAAATCATCTGCTGGTATTAATTCAGTCCACTCTATATCGATATGCTCACTCTGTGCACTGACCGTTATAGTAAATAACAACAACCCTAACATCATTAATTTTACGCATACTAAACGATAGTTTTTCATTTTAAGTAAATTCACTAATTTGTTTTCCAAAATCACCTTGCTGTTATAATATAACACCCATAAAAAGATAAAAACAACAATAGTTATAAATCGTAAAAGGAAAACAAGGTTTGACATTGCCCACAATTAGCATACAAAATATGTATTACCGTTATAGTAATTCATCAACTAACCACACTGGTTTGACGGTTACTCAATGGCAAGTAGAGACTGCTTCACGTATTTTTTTACATGGTAATTCAGGATCAGGTAAAACTACTCTACTAAATTTATTGAGTGGTATTTTAACGCCAACTTCAGGAAGTATTAGTCTACTAGGTAAGAACATTAGCGCGTTATCAAGCAGGGAGAGGGATGCCTTTAGGGCAAAAAATATTGGCGTGGTATTTCAGCAGTTCAACCTTATCCCTTATCTATCAGTATTTAAAAATATTCAACTAGCAACTTATTTTGCCAAAGCGACAAATATAGATTTAAAAAATAACATACAAGTTTTACTTAAATCATTACAGTTACCAAGTAATATAATACACACTCCAGTTAATCAGTTGAGTGTAGGACAACAACAACGCGTTGCTATTGCACGAGCACTCATAAATAACCCGCAAATATTATTAGTAGATGAGCCAACTTCAGCACTTGATGCCTCAGCCAGAGATGCATTGATGAATGTGCTCATGCAAATTTGTAACAATACGCACACTACACTTATTTTTGTAAGTCACGATACCTCTTTGTCGCATTACTTTGATAGCACCCTCGCCATTTCTTCACTCACTAATACAAACGAAAACAAAATATGATGGTATTACTTTCTGTTGCTTGGCAAAGTTTATTAAGCCGAAAAAAAACGGTGCTGCTAACCTTTTTATCATTAACCATCAGTATTGTTGTATTACTAAGTGTGGAGCATATTCGCTTACAAGCAAAAGAAAGTTTTAACCGCACTATATCAGGAGTAGATTTACTTGTTGGCGCACCCAGTGGCCAATTAAACTTATTATTATATTCTGTTTTTAGAATGGGTAGTGCTGCTAACAACATTCACTATTCAAGTTTTACTATGTTGGAAAAACTTGGATCAGTTGATTGGGCTATTCCTATTTCTCTTGGCGATTCTCATCGTGGTTTTCGTGTTGTTGGCACAAATAACGACTATTTTACTCATTATATGTATGGTAATAAAAAACCATTAAAATTTAGTCAAGGTGATGACTTTTCATCCTTGTTCGACGTAGTACTTGGTGCTGATGTAGCAAAGAAATTGAATTATAATTTGGGCGATAAGATCATTATTTCCCATGGTATTGGCAGTACAAGTTTTACTAAACACAAGCAAGCTCCTTTTGTCATTACTGGTGTTTTAGAACGCACTGGCACGCCAATTGATAAAAGTGTTCACGTTAGTTTAGGCGCAATTGAAGTAATCCATCTAGCACCTACAGCATTGCAAAAATGGGTAAATAACCCTGAGTTAAAACCACCTCTACCTAAAAGCATTACGGCGGTTATGGTTAAGTTAAAAAGTAAATTAGCAATATTTGGATTACAACGAGAAATTAATAACTATTCAACTGATAGGTTAATGGCTGTTTTACCCGGCGTTGCTATGACAGAGTTATGGAGTTTACTGGCAACCGTTGAAAATTTATTGCGCGTTATCGCTGTGCTAGTACTGATTTCATCCTTATTTGGGCTTTCAACTATGTTACTTGCCTCAATGAACGAGCGTAAAACAGAAATAGCAATACTACGTATGCTTGGAGCTAGCCCTACAACTCTATTACTATTAATTTTGTTTGAAGCCGTTATTTTAGTTAGTTTAGCCATTATCACGTCTGCATTACTCTTAACACTGACACTATTTAGTCTAGAGTCATGGTTAGCTGCTGAATTTGGGCTATTTTTACGTGGTAATGTTTTTACAATGGAACTAATGAAGATAATGTCTATGATATTTATCACAACATTGATTGTGTCCTTATTACCCGGTATTGAAGCTTATAAGCATGCGTTACACGCACAACTTTGCAAGTAATTATTTG
>CAXIBS010000061.1:0-11633 GCA_964022585.1 uncultured Colwellia sp. | reverse complement strand
GGCAACCATTAAAATCTTTTACGCAAGTTACCCATCAATTGCCCATGCTCTCACTTGATCATGTTTTTTCAAATGATGATTGGCAAGCTTTCGTTAAACGCCTTCAAGATAAATTAGCCAGTCAAAAGGATATTACTATATGCGCAGAGCCAAAATTAGATGGCTTAGCAGTGAGTTTACGCTATGAAAAAGGCATTTTAGTTCAAGCTGCAACACGAGGTGATGGTAGTACCGGTGAAAATATTACAGAAAATATTCGCACTATTAAATCAATCCCCTTGTCACTTATTGGTGAAAGCGGTGTAGATTACCCTGATGTTATTGAAGTGCGTGGTGAAGTCTTTATGCCTAAAGCTAGCTTTAATAAACTAAATGAACAAGCAAAAAATAAAGGTGAAAAATCTTTTGCAAACCCTCGTAATGCTGCTGCAGGTAGCTTACGTCAATTAGACTCAAAAATTACAGCTAAACGAAATTTAGCTTTTTATGCTTACGGGTTAGGTTATGTAGGAGACTTACCATTAAATGAAAATGAATTAGTCCCCCAAGCGTTTTTAAAATCTTCACATTACCAACGTTTATGTCAGGTAAAAGCGTTAGGTCTACCTATGTGCCCAGAAGTTCGTTTGCTAGAAAACCCTCTGCAAGTGGAAGAGTTTTATCAAGATATTTTAACTAAACGTGATGCCTTAAGCTATGAAATTGATGGTACAGTACTAAAAGTTGATAATATCAGCCAACAAGAAAAGCTTGGTTTTGTTGCTCGCGCGCCACGTTGGGCAATAGCCTATAAATTTCCTGCTCAAGAAGAGTTAACATTAGTTGAAGATGTTGAGTTTCAAGTGGGGAGAACTGGTGCAATAACCCCTGTTGCTCGCCTAAAGCCGGTTTTTGTAGGCGGTGTTACTGTTTCAAACGCTACGTTACATAATCAGGATGAAATTAATCGCTTAGGATTACAAATAGGTGATACTGTTATTATTCGACGTGCAGGTGATGTTATTCCGCAAATTGTTTCTGTTGTACTTGATAAGCGAGACAATAATACCAAAGAGATAAACTTTCCAAGTACTTGTCCAGTTTGTGACTCAAGGGTTGCTAAAGCTGAAGGAGAAGCGGTATTACGTTGTACAGCAGGGCTTTTTTGTCAAGCACAACGTAAGGAAGCAATTAAACACTTTTCTTCACGTAAAGCCCATGATGTTGATGGTTTAGGAGATAAGCTTGTTGAGCAACTAGTTGATGAAAATCTGATTAAAACACCCGCCGATCTATTTAAACTAACTGAAATAGATATCAGTACGATGGATAGAATGGGGAAAAAATCTGCAGAAAATTTAATATCAGCATTAGATAAAGCTAAAGCAACAACCTTGGCTAAATTTATTTATGGCTTAGGTATTAGAGAAGTAGGTGAAGCAACTGCTGCTAACTTAGCTAATCATTTCTTTACGTTAAACGCTATTCAAGCAGCAAGTTTTGAAGCATTAAAAGCGGTGAGTGATGTGGGTGATGTTGTAGCTAAAAATATTGTTAACTTCTTTAAAGAATCTCATAATGCTGAAGTAGTTTCTGCGCTAGAAGCCATAATGACATGGCCTGATATTCTTGAAAAAAGTGCAGATGAACAACCACTAGCAGATAAAATTTTTGTTTTAACGGGAACATTAACTCAAATGGGACGAAGTGAAGCTAAAGGCGCATTACAATCACTTGGTGCAAAGGTATCCGGAAGTGTTTCAGCTAAAACTCATTTCCTTGTTGCGGGCGAAAAATCAGGCTCTAAGTTAACAAAGGCACAAGATTTGGGTGTAACTGTATTAACAGATGATGACTTAGTTAATTTATTGCAGAAACATAATTAAGGTGCACTGCATGAGTGATTTAACAAAGAAAACGATGTTTAGTTTATCTTCATTACTTTTAGTATGGATAGTTCAAGTTATTCTTGCTGTTAACGTCGCTCATGCAAACAAAATACAATTAACGGATAAACAGGCAAGGGCATTACAATCTTTACGTGATGAGTCTCAAGGTATCACCAAAAAATCATTACCATTAAAAATTATTGAGCTGCAAGATAATCAAGGACAACAATATTTAGGGGCTTTAGTTAGTAGAGCAGAGCTATTACCTTACTTAACTAAAATGCAGCAATTACTAGGTGAAGAGTTTAATCAATACCGAGCTTTACAAGCAGCACGTGACAAGCAATTATTTCATTTAACCATACTTAACCCGCGTGAATATCAACTTGCAGATAAAAGCATTATTACCGAGATGTTATCTTCTAGTGGTCGTTATTCTTTGTTGAATAGGTTAAATGTTACATTACTTGGTTTAGGTAAAACGGTTAAGAATAACAAAACAGCATTTTTTGTCGTTGCCAAAAGTGGTGATGCTCAGTTAATACGACAACAGTTTCTTCTGTCAGCTAAAGACTTTCATATCACGCTAGGCTTTAACCCAAGTGATATTTATGGCGTAAAAAAAGGGCTTTCAACCTTAATTGATTGATAGCCCTATTTTATTGCGAGTGAATGCTAACTTAATGCCTATAAAGGCTAATCGTTATTTTTTAGTTATTCTCCAAAAAGCAAACCCTGCGACAAAGAATAAAATCATTGGATAGAAAGCATGAGAAACAACCGCTACTGGAGATATACCTAAGGTAGTACCTAAAAGTAATGCTTGTGCACCATAAGGTAATAACCCTTGATTTATACAGGCGAAAATATCAAGCAAACTAGCTGATTGTGCAGGCTTTAGTTCACCTTCGGTTGCTAGCTCTTTTGCGGTTTCACCTGTTACTATAATTGACACTGTGTTATTTGCAGTAAAAAAGTTACAGAAAAATGTTAAACCAGCAATGCCAAAACCTGCCGCGCGTTTCTTATTGTTTGGACTCAACTTTCTTGCGAATGACTCAATACCTGTTGTTAAAGCTGCTAGGCCACCTTGGTGTCTAACTAACTCACTTAAGCCGCCAATAAATAAAGATAAGATAAAGATGTCTTGCATACTTGCGAAGCCTGCATTTATATCACTTATCCAAGCAGATAATTGATAATCATTAGCTACCATACCAATAGCTGCGGCAAGTATTATCCCTATGGTTAATACCACCAGAACATTGATGCCTGATAAAGCTAAAACCAAAATAACAATGTAAGGAATCAGACCAATAAAAGCAGCGTCATTGCTCACTTCGTAATTAATACTTTGACCGAGTACGGTAAAGATGAGTAAACACAAAATGGCTGCAGGTATTGCAAATTTGAAGTTTACTTTAAACTTATCCTTCATTTGTGCACCCTGACTACGCGTGGAAGCAATGGTGGTATCAGAAATAATAGATAAGTTATCACCAAAAATAGCCCCTGAAATTAAACAGCCAGCAACTACGGCAGAGTCAAGCCCTGCTGAATCAATAAAACCTAACGCAATAGGAGCAATAGCGGCAATTGTACCCATAGCTGAGCCCATCGCAGTGGATAAAAATGCAGCGACTAAAAATATTCCAGGTAATAATAAATAGGAGGGGAATACTGCCAAGCCTAACTGCACACTTGCATCTACACTACCTGTTGCTTTTGCGACACTAGCAAAGGCGCCAGCTAAGAGGTAAATAATGCACATTGTGACAATGTTTGCATGACCTGCGCCATTGATGAATTGGCCTATTTGTGTCTCTACCGTTTCTTTAGTAATAATTTTCCCTAAATATAAAGAAACAAAAACAGCTGGAATGATGGCAATGCTTGCTGGTAGTTGATAAAAAGCAAAATCAACACCTTGCAGCGTAAGCACTATACCAGTACCAAGAAATACACCAAGAAAGACAAGAAAAGGCAGTAAAGCAATAATACTTTTTTTATCAGGTTTGGGATGCGTTATAGATTTACTATTCATAAATATTATTATAATTATGTTAAAAAATTAATATGCCATTATATTCAGTAAACACTTGTTGTGTGAAGTGAAGATTTTAAAATGGGTGTTTTGCTTATATTCCCGATTTACTTGAAGACGAACGTTTCAGAAAATCTGAGTGATTCATACTCAGCGTTATTGATTTCAATAAGGGAATAACCATTCTTTTCAATCAATGCTTTGCTTAAAGGCGTTTCTAATTCTAGCTGAAACCTGCACCTTGAATGATAACAAGTATAAATAATATTAAATTGTCATACAGCACCACTACATACTGCGTTAACTTTATGGTAAAATCGCGCCCAATCTGAAAGTAGGTAGTAATTTACTGCCTTTTAATCAATTTATGCATGAGTAAATAAAACTATGTCTGAGAACAAATTTGAAACTATTGAGCAACGTGTAAGTTACGGTGTAGGTCGTCAATTAGGTGATCAATTACGTAATAATCCTTTTAAAGAATTTGATATTACAGCTGTTCAAGCGGGTATTGCTGATGCACTAGTTAATGCTGAAAGCCAAGTATCTGATGAAGACTTAAATGCTGCGTTCTCAATTGTTTCTAAAAAATTACAAGAGCAAGAGCAAGCTATCGCTAAAGAAAAAGCGGCAGAAGGCGAAGCTTTCTTAGCAGAAAACGCTAAACGTGATGAAGTAACAGTTACTGAGTCTGGTTTACAATACGAAGTAATTACTACTGGTGAAGGTGAAAAACCTACTGCTGCAAGCACAGTAAGTGTTCATTACCACGGAACATTCGCAAATGGTGATGTTTTTGATAGCTCTGTTGAGCGTGGCCAACCGGCTGAATTCCCAGTTGGCGGTGTTATCGCTGGTTGGACTGAAGCATTACAACTAATGACTGAAGGCAGTAAATGGAAATTAACTATTCCATACAGCCTAGCGTACGGTGAGCAAGGCTCACAAGGTGCTATACCACCATATTCAACGTTAGTATTTGACGTTGAGTTATTAAGCGTTGTTAGCTAATTAGATTATTTTAAAAGCCCTCAATTGAGGGCTTTTTTTTAAGTCGTTTATTATAAGAGGCGAGTGTGGTAATTAAGCAACTTGAAACTTTGTTTAATAATTATATTAAATCATTCAGATCTTACGATCTTGATGCAGTTATTGATTGTCATCACTTTCCTTGTACTTTACACACACCAGACAAAGTGGTTTTGATTAATACTGCTGAAGATTGTAGACAAGAGTTTAATGATATCTTCACACAATTAAAACAAGCTAATACAGCGAAGATAGTCGCTAGAAAGGCGAGTTATACGCAAATCAAAGGTGATTTATTGCTTGTTTGCATTAATTGGGACTTCATTGATGAACAGGGACAAATATTTACTGAGTTTTGCGCTTATTATCATGTTTCTGTATTAAGTAGTGCTGAACAAAAGTTATCAATCGTTAATGTTGTTTCACATGAGTTGACGAACTCATTATCATTAGAAAATGTGTTATCAATAAACGGCTAATTAAAAGCCTTATTAGTATAAAAGAGAAAAAAAATGAAAGTAAAAGTAGCCATTTTAGGCTGTAGTGGGCGTATGGGACGTAACCTTATTCAAGCTGACTACGAACACAGAAGTATTGAATTAGTTGGTGGTACAGTAAGAGAAAGCTCTTCTTTTGCAGATTTTGATTTAGGTGAGTTGGCAGGTATTGGTGCTATTGGTTTAAAAACCTCAACACAATTGTCTGATTTATTAGAAGCAGACGTGTTAATTGACTTTACCTCAATTGAAACAAGCTTAGAAAATATAAAGTGGTGCGAAAAGAATAATAAATCGTTAGTTATTGGTACAACAGGTTTTAACGATGAACAAGTACAAATAATTGAAAAAGCAGGTGAAAAAATGCCTGTAATTTTAGCACCAAATACGTCTGTTGGTGTTAACTTGATGTTTAAGCTATTACAAATCACTGCAAAAGCTATTGGCGATCATACTGATATAGAAATTTTTGAAGCCCATCATCGCTTTAAAAAAGATGCACCGTCAGGTACTGCGGTAAAAATGGGTCAAGTTATTGCTGATACTCTTGATCGTGATTTAAATAAAGTAGCTGTTTATGGCCGTGAAGGTATTACTGAAGAGCGAGATCGTGAAACTATTGGTTTTGCTACGGTTAGAGCAGGCGATATTGTTGGTGAGCATACCGCGTACTTTGCGGATTTAGGCGAGCGATTAGAAATTACACATAAAGCAAGTTCTCGAATGACGTTTGCTTTAGGCGCAATGAGAGCAGCATTTTGGTTAAGTAATGCCGATAATGGCTTTTACGACATGCAAGATGTGTTAGGTCTAAAAGATTAGATAACTAGTGTTTTTGACCATTTGGTTATTAAAATGCTCAAAATCATATAAAAGAATGAGTTTTTACAATTATTACTAGACGAAAGATGCCTACAAGCGTAAAATAAGTGGATTTTGTCAAAAATTTAGCTGAAAGCCGATTTTTGGCATTTTTTATGTGCAAATTTTGTGACTGTTTACGATTTTTTTGAAGCAACTTTTAAAGTTGTTCAAAAGCATTATTGTTGTTGCGTTTCTTTCTTCTCTTTGGAGGTTACATTGGCTATATCTGCTATTTTGGTACTGGAAGACGGTACTGTATTTAAAGGCACCGCGATTGGTGCACAGGGAACGGCTGTTGGTGAAGTAGTATTTAATACTTCAATGACAGGTTATCAAGAAATTCTTACCGATCCTTCATATGCAGAACAAATTATCACCCTGACTTACCCGCATATTGGTAATACAGGTACTAACTGTGAAGATAAAGAATCAGAGACAATTGTTGCTAAAGGTCTAGTAATTAGAGATTTACCTCTTTTAGCCAGTAACTTTAGAAACGAACAAAGTTTAAGTGAATATCTAATCGCAAATAACATTTTAGGCATTGCTGATATTGACACACGTAAATTAACGCGTGTTTTACGTGAAAAAGGTGCACAAAATGGCTGTATCTTAACGATTAATGATGACAGTGAAGAAAGCTTACAAGCAGCACTAGATAATGCTTTAGCTCAAGCAAAAGATTTTCCAGGCCTTAAAGGAATGGATTTAGCCAAAGTGGTCTCTACCAAAGAGCAATATCAATGGACATCAGGAAGCTGGTCATTAGGTAGTGCAATGGGTGAAGGTTTCTCTGAACCAGAAAACTTTGACTTTCACGTTGTAGCCTACGATTTTGGTGCCAAACGTAACATTTTACGTATGTTAGTTGACCGAGGTTGTAAACTTACCGTAGTTCCTGCACAAACTCCTGCAAGTGAAGTACTAGCAATGAACCCTGATGGTATCTTCCTATCAAATGGCCCTGGAGACCCTGAGCCGTGTGATTATGCTATTACAGCAATCAAAGAATTTTTAACAACAGATATCCCTGTATTTGGTATTTGTTTAGGCCATCAATTGTTAGGTTTAGCTAGCGGTGCAAAAACCATCAAAATGAAATTTGGTCATCATGGTGCAAACCACCCAGTAAAAGATATTGATCGTGATGTTGTGATGATTACCTCACAAAACCATGGCTTTGCTGTTGATGAAAGTAACTTACCTGAAAACTTAAGAGCTACGCACACTTCATTATTTGATGGCTCTTTACAAGGTATTCATCGCACAGATAAACCAGCCTTTAGTTTCCAAGGTCACCCTGAAGCAAGTCCAGGCCCACATGATGCTGCTCCATTGTTCGATCATTTTATTGATCTAATCAAAGCATATAAAGCTTAAGCAAGATAAAAAAGAGAGAATAAAGACATGGCAAAAAGAACAGATTTAAAAACTATCTTGATTTTAGGTGCAGGTCCAATCGTTATTGGTCAAGCCTGTGAGTTTGATTATTCAGGTGCGCAAGCGTGTAAAGCATTACGTGAAGAAGGTTATCGAGTTGTTTTAGTTAACTCTAACCCTGCTACTATCATGACTGATCCTGATATGGCTGATGCAACTTACATTGAGCCAATTCATTGGGAAGTTGTTAGAAAAATTATCGAAAAAGAGCGTCCTTGTGCGGTATTACCTACCATGGGTGGTCAAACGGCATTGAACTGTGCGCTTGAGTTAGAAGCAAAAGGCGTTTTAGAAGAATTTAATGTTGAAATGATTGGCGCAACGGCTGATGCAATTGATAAAGCGGAAAACCGTGATCGTTTTGACAAAGCAATGAAAAACATTGGCTTAGAATGTCCACGTGCTGAAATTGTTCATACCATTGATGAAGCTCATGCTGCAGTTCAACACTTAGGTTTCCCTTGTATTATTCGCCCTTCATTTACTATGGGTGGTACAGGTGGTGGTATTGCTTATAACATTGAAGAATTCAATGAGATATGTACCCGTGGTTTAGATCTTTCTCCAACGTCAGAGTTATTAATTGATGAATCATTAATTGGTTGGAAAGAGTATGAAATGGAAGTGGTTCGCGACAAAAATGATAACTGTATCATTATTTGTTCGATTGAAAACTTTGACCCTATGGGCATCCATACGGGTGACTCTATTACTGTTGCTCCAGCGCAAACGTTAACAGATAAAGAATATCAAATCATGCGTAATGCATCACTTGCTGTATTACGTGAGATCGGTGTAGAAACGGGTGGTTCAAACGTACAGTTTGGTGTTTGTCCTAATACAGGCCGTATGGTTATTATTGAGATGAACCCACGTGTATCTCGTTCATCAGCACTAGCATCAAAAGCAACGGGTTTCCCAATTGCTAAAATCGCCGCTAAGTTAGCTGTAGGCTACACTTTAGATGAACTATCGAACGATATTACTGGTGGTGCTACACCTGCATCATTTGAACCAACGATTGATTATGTTGTTACTAAGATTCCACGTTTTAACTTTGAAAAGTTTGCTGGTTCAGAAGATCGCTTAACCACACAAATGAAATCTGTTGGTGAAGTAATGGCTATTGGCCGTAATCAGCAAGAATCATTACAAAAAGCGTTACGTGGCTTAGAAGTTGGCGCAAACGGTTTTGACCCTATGGTTGATGTGACTCAACCGGGTGCTAAAACCAAAATTATGCACGAGCTACAAGAAGCTGGCGCAGATCGTATCTGGTATGTTGCTGATGCGTTCCGTTTAGGTTTAAGTGTTGATGATATTTTCCGTTTAACCAAAATTGATCGTTGGTTCTTAGTACAAATTGAAGACATTATTTTAGAAGAAGCGAAAGTATCTGAAGGTGGTTTAAAAGTACTAAACGCAGATTACTTACGTAAGCTTAAGCGTAAAGGTTTCGCCGATGCTCGTCTTGCTGACGTTATTGGTGTGGCAGAGGCTGAAATTCGTAAGAAACGTCATAACGCTGATATTTACCCTGTTTATAAGCGTGTTGATACCTGTGCGGCAGAGTTCAGCTCAGACACGGCTTACATGTACTCTACCTATGATGAAGAGTGTGAAGCAGCACCAACAGATAAAGATTCAATCATGATTCTTGGTGGTGGTCCAAACCGCATTGGTCAAGGTATTGAGTTTGATTATTGTTGTGTTCATGCTGCGTTAGCGCTGCGTGAAGATGGCTTTGAAACTATCATGGTTAACTGTAACCCTGAAACAGTGTCTACTGATTATGATACCTCTGATCGATTATACTTTGAGTCAATCACGTTTGAAGATGTACTAGAAATTGTACGCATTGAAAAGCCAAAAGGTGTAATTGTTCAATATGGTGGTCAAACACCACTTAAACTAGCCCGTGCATTAGAAGCGGCTGGTGTACCAATCATAGGTACCTCTCCAGATGCAATTGATAGAGCTGAAGATAGAGAACGTTTCCAACAAGCAGTTGATCGTTTAGGTTTATTACAACCTGAAAACGCTACCGTGACTTCATTAGAAGAAGCCATGGCAAAAGCTGAAACTATTGGCTTCCCATTAGTTGTTCGTCCATCATACGTACTAGGTGGTCGTGCGATGGAAATCGTTTATGACTTAGATGATTTACGTCGTTATATGACAGAAGCAGTAAGTGTTTCAAATGACTCTCCAGTATTACTTGATCATTTCTTAGATGATGCTATTGAAGTTGATATTGATGTTATTTGTGATGGTGAAAAAGTTGTTGTTGGCGGTATTATGCAGCATATTGAACAAGCCGGTGTTCACTCAGGTGACAGTGCATGTTCATTACCAGCATATAGTTTAAGCAAAGAAATTCAAGATGTGATGCGCAAGCAAGTATCTGATTTAGCATTTGAGCTAGGTGTTATTGGCTTAATGAATACTCAAATGGCTGTTAAAGATGGCAAGGTTTATTTAATTGAAGTAAACCCACGTGCCGCGCGTACTGTTCCATTTGTATCAAAAGCAACGTCTATACCGCTTGCTAAAGTTGGTGCTCGTGTTATGGCTGGTAAGTCTCTTACCGAGCAAGGCATTACAGAAGAAGTGATTCCGCCATTTTTCTCAGTGAAAGAAGTGGTTATTCCATTTAACAAATTCCACGGTAGTGACCCGCTTGTTGGCCCTGAAATGCGTTCAACAGGTGAAGTTATGGGCGTAGGTAAAACGTTTGAAGAAGCCTATGCTAAAGCTAATTTAGGTGCTGGTGAGTCAGTTCCTAAATCAGGCAGAGCGTTAATTTCAGTACGTAACTCTGATAAAGTACGCGTTGTTGAATTAGCTAAGCAGATGGTTGCTTTAGGTTATGAACTTGATGCAACACACGGTACGGCAATCATTTTAGGTGAAGCGAATGTTCCTGTACGTTTAGTAAATAAAGTACATGAAGGTCGTCCACATATTCTTGATAGAATTAAGAACAGTGAGTATAGCTATATCATTAATACAACTGAAGGTCGTAAAGCGATAGAAGATTCAAAAGTATTACGTGGTGGTGCATTACGTTATAAAGTTGCTTATACTACTACGCTTAATGCTGCTTTTGCTGCTTGCCAAGCACATGCTGCGGATGATAGAAACACGGTAACTTCGATACAAGAGCTACATGAATTATGTAGCTAAGAAATATAAGACAGATACTAAAGTTTAGTATCTGTCTTTCCTAATTTTTTATAAAGGTGGTTTATTTTTTAAGTAAACCGCCTTTATCGTTTGAATAAGAAGAGTAAAATGACTAAATACCCAATGACCCTACGTGGTGCTGAACTATTAAAAGAAGAGCTTAGAGTATTAAAAACGGAAAAGCGTCCGCGTATCGTAAAGGATATTGCAGAAGCACGTGAGCATGGCGATTTAAAAGAAAATGCTGAATATCATGCTGCTAAGGAAGAGCAGGGCTTTTGTGAAGGGCGTATTCAGGATATTGAAGGTCGATTATGTAATGCACAAATTATCGATGTAACCACTATTCCTAACCACGGTAAAGTTATCTTTGGTACAACAGTTAAGTTACTAAATATTGATACTGAAGAAGAAGTTACGTATCAAATTGTTGGTGATGACGAAGCAGACTTTAAAACAGGTAGAATTTCATTAAATTCGCCTATTGCTCGTGGTTTAATTGGTAAGGAAGTTGATACGGAAATTGATATAACTACACCAGGCGGTGTAGTTGAATATGAAATAATATCAGTAGATCATATATAGACTTTTCTTATTTAAGAAGCGTAAATAGTAAATTTATAAAGCGTTTAATTTCATAAGAAAATAACGTAGCGATATTTTTAATAAACCTCAAATCTATAAAGAAATGAGGTTTTTTTATGT
>CAXIBS010000060.1:0-11965 GCA_964022585.1 uncultured Colwellia sp. | reverse complement strand
TAATTTCTCTTGAGTTGAAAAGCGTAGTTTTTCAAAATCTACTGCAAATAGTGAATTTGTATCTGTCGACTCTACCGCTTCATTTTTTTTATTAAGCATTCCTTTACCCAAATAAATACAACTATTAATTGATAAGCAATCTAGCTGACTTTTGGTTAAATAAATTGGTAAAGAAGTATCATCGTGATAAAAGAGGCTCATGCCGTCATTAATAATACAAAATAGTGTTTGTGCATGATTAAACTCTGATGTTAACCAACGTTTATTTTTACGTTGATTACTGCAGCGATCTAGCGACATATTAGCGTAGGTTAAACTCATACATTACCTTTTGTTATCTGGTTAGCCCATTGTCGTGACCAGTCACCTAATGGAGAAATAATTGCAAACAACTGTTCTCCCGTTTCAGTTAATTGATAACCCTTAGAGGTTGAATCAACAAGGTGTAAGGCTTTTAATTCTTTCAAACGTGTATTCAATAAGCTAGGTGATATTTGTTCGCAGCGTTGTTGCAGCTCTCTAAAGGTTGCACTTCCTTGATGTAATTGCCATACAACACCTAAAGCCCATGTTCGACCTAATAAATCTAGTAGTGCCATGATGGGTTTACCTGTTTGAGAGCCTCTAACTTGCTCACCCGGCATTGGGATTGACATAAAACCTCCTTAAAGCTTAGTTAAGGATGCTACAGTATTAGTAGCGCTATTACTAGTTACTTATAAAAAGAGAAGGGGCGCCGTTTTTAAACGAATTAACTATTTAAATTATTGTTTTTTAAGGGGATGTTAATCATTATTTTTGAAATTCTGTGAACTTTTCATGTTGACACTGCCAGCAAATATCAAATGATGGATCATTCTTTTCTTGGCATTGAGAGCAGTACCAATCATATTCTTCGTGCTGCTTTAACGTTTGAGCTAAAATCATTTCCGCTTTGTGTTCGTCGGCATCACTAATGATCCATAACTCTACCCAAGTATCAATTGGCGCCAAAACACCAGAAGCTCCAGCAGCAAATTCATTTTTTAGGGTGGTGTCTATATTGTAATTTTCTAAAATATTTTTAGCATTATTGACTAAAAATTGATTTTCATTGGTGTAAATTAACTTCATTGGTATCTTTTTTAACATGAAAGTAATAGTTATATTTAATAAGAACCTTTATTTAAGTAAATTATTTCTTTATTGATGACTTTAATTTTTACATGTTACTGAATGCGATATAAGGGGATTTGTAATAGCTGTTTGTTAATGTGGTTTAACATGGCAATATAGTGCTTAGAGTGTATATCTTGATAAGACTTTTTAAATGCTTGTTGAGTTATCCCTTCAGGTAATTTTTCAAGCGTTGGAATGATAGCTGACTCATGAGTAGTATGTGCTAAAAGGCTTTGAGCGAAAAGGGCGCTTTTATTTGAACGAGTTGAAACCATCGCCAGTTTAGTGCCGGCGCGATCAGCCATTAAATCAGCAAAACTAAAACCACTACCACCAGTATTTGAATCTAAAAACTCTTTCAATTCTCCTATTGCATCACTTGCGTCGCTACTACCAAATAACTGTAGTGCAATGGAATAAATAAAATGCTTTTGAATATCAACACGGTTTCTTAAGGTGACGCTGCTTTGTAGTCTTGAGCGCTGCTTTGCTTGTGTTGAAGTATAACGAGATACATCGCCAGTAAATAATTCAAATTGATTAGAACCAAAATACAAAACTAATGCTATTAATGCCGCCTTATTCTCTATTGTTGCTTGTGCACCTAAAATAGCACTACGCTTTTTAGCGATTGAAAATATGTGATTAATATAATTAGCGAGTGATTTTGAATTTTTATTTGAGTCGATAAAACTGAGTAGAGATTGATGATAAAAGCGAATATCATCAACATTGCCAAATAAAGCCAGCTGATCACGTAATGCAAATAACGACTCTTTAGCATTGCTTGTTGTGTTCCTCATATTCTTTGGTGTTTGAATAGTAACGCGCATATGTGAAGCTGAAATATCAACTTTTGAAATAAGCTCCAATAAAGAGGTACCTAGCTCTTTTTCAACATAGGTGTTGCTAAGTAACTCAGCTATTGTAATTAACCAATTCCCAGGGATAGGAATACTACCAATATATGCTGTACCAAGATCTAACCCTGATTTAGAAGCATTTAAGGTGAGGTCAACATTTATAAAGCGAATTAATTTTGGTAAAGATAACTCAAGAGAAAAACGGAAAAATCCTTGGGTGTCTACGAGTACAATATTTGAAGTAAGTTGTGGTATAGCACGGTGACTTAATGCGCTTAGGCCATCAAACTCACTTTGAGTTATGGATAACAGAACAGGCTGATTTTTCGATTTAACCGTTCGTATAATCCGTTGTAATATTTTTTTGTTTTCAGCAGCCAAGTTAGCATCAATTTTATGAAATGCTTTAATATGTGGCGATGACTGTAATGCAAAGAATAATACTGAAAAGGTTAAAATTGCTAATGAAAATACAATATAAAATGTGAGCTTTACCAGAGAACGCAAATGTAGACCTTATTCAATTTCTAGAAAAAACTTATACTCCCTCAAACCAGCTTGTTATAAGGAGAGTTATCTATAACACTATTTTGAGTTGATAATTTTGAAAGTATAACGAGTATTATAAATGTTAGCATTAAATCTTATTGGGTATTAACTCCTTTAGAATAATTTCACTAACTGATATAGAGATAAATACGCTAAAATAGCGCCACTTACTTTAGCTTTGAGCCTTTAATTTAATGACCTCTGTTACAATGTCCACCACTTTTACAGAACTTGGCCTTATTACTCCCCTGTTAGCCCGATTAGCTGAATTAGAATATCAACAGCCAACGCCTATCCAAGCACAAGCGATTCCCAGCATACTAGCAGGACATGATTTAATTGCTGGAGCAAATACTGGCTCAGGTAAAACAGCAACCTTTGCGTTACCACTATTGCAACAGTTACGTACCGATATATCTTTGAGAAAAGCAAATGGTAAAGGTAATTTTACTACTCGATTAATTTTAGTACCTACGCGTGAACTAGCTAAGCAAGTTGCTGATAGCATTAAATCCTATGCAGTTCACTTTAATGGTGAGATTAAAACTGTTGCTGTTTTTGGTGGTGTTTCAATTAATACTCAAATGCAAGCTTTACGTGGTGGCACTGACATTCTCGTAGCCACACCGGGTAGATTACTCGATCTTATTACCAGCAATACCATTAAGCTAGATAAAGTGAAAACTCTTGTGCTTGATGAAGCAGATCGTATGTTAAGTCTAGGTTTTACTGAAGAGTTATCTAAGCTATTAGCATTAATGCCAAAGCAAAAGCAAACCTTATTATTTTCAGCTACTTTTCCTGAACAAGTAAAAGTACTAACGGCTGAACTACTTAATAACCCGGTAGTAATACAATTACAAAGTGCAGATGAAAGTACACTAGTACAACGAGTTTTTACTGTTAACAAAGGGGATAAAACAGCAGTATTATCCCACCTAATTAAACAGCACCAATGGCGACAAGTATTAATTTTTGTTAATGCTAAACGTCACTGCGAACACTTAGCTAAAAAACTTGATAAACGTGGTATTACCGCGGCAGTATTTCATGGAGATAAAGGACAAAGTGAGCGGAGTCGTGTACTTGATGGATTTAAAACTGGCGATATTGATGTTTTAATTGCTACAGACATTGCAGCCCGTGGCTTAGACATAGAAAAACTGCCAGTGGTGATTAACTTTAACTTACCAAGAAGCCCTTCAGACTATATGCACCGTATTGGTCGAAGTGGTCGAGCTGGTGAAGTCGGCTTAGCAATATCACTTATAGACCATGAAGATTATCATCACTTTAAAGTAATAGAGAAGAAAAACAAAATTTGGCTTGAACGTGAGGAAGTTGAGGGTTTTGCAGTGGATGAAATAGCTGATGATTCAATTTTAGCCGCCGACAAGCCGATGGCAAAATCTGAAGGAACAGGAAAGAAAAAAGGCAAAAAGAATAAATCGGTAAATGCCGATATTTGGTCTGGATGTTCTACACCAGATTAGATTTTTTTCATTAATGATAGCTAGAATAAGAGTTTACTATGTACCCTTTAACCTATACTGAGCCAGTTTTTAGACCTCCAAGTGAATGGAAAAGCTTGATATTACAAGTCACTAATGGATGTTCTTGGAATCGTTGCACTTTTTGTGAAATGTATTCAGCAGAGAATAAAAAATTCAAACCGAAAAAAATAGATTTGATAGAAGAAGAAATTATTTCAATAGCGCAGTCAGGCATGCCTGTTGGTCGCGTTTTTTTAGCTGATGGAGACGCAATGATGCTCCCATTTAAAAGGCTAAAAGAAATTCTAGTATTAATTAAAAAATATTTACCTCAAGTTACACGAGTTTCAAGCTATTGCTTACCGAGAAATTTAACTAACAAAACCGTTGAACAGCTTGCTGAATTACAAAAGCTTGGTTTAAAGTTAATGTATGTTGGTTGCGAGAGTGGCGACAACGAGGTGCTTGAGATAATAGAAAAAGGTGAAACGTACGAAAGTTCGCTTATTGCACTTAAAAAAATTAAGCAATCTGGTATGAAAAGCTCAGTAATGATTCTAAATGGTTTAGGTGGGCCTGAATTATCAAAGCAGCATGCTATTAACTCCGCAAAATTAATGAACGAAGCTCAGCCTGACTTTTTATCTACTCTGGTTGTTAGCTTTCCATTAGGTGAAGAGCGTTTTGCCAAAGGTTTTACTGAACGTGAACACCAACCATTTCGTTTGTTAAACCAGTTAGAGCTTTTTAAAGAGATGAAGCTATTATTGTCCGAGCTTACATTAGATAAAACTGTTTTTAGATCTGATCATGCTTCAAACTATCTTGTTTTGAAGGGTATTTTAGGGAAAGACAAAAGAACACTCGTTAATACGGTGCAAATGGCAATAGAGCAATCGACAAACATTCCTCTTAGGCAAGAATGGCAAAGAGGACTATAGACTCTTTATTATAATAGAGCCCTTTGCTTTTTTAGTAGAAGATTTTTTATCACTAAACTAATGAGAATACCTACATTGTTTACAATGTAGGTAATAGACGATTTTATTTCGTCATATTTATTTACTGTTTAATTATTGTAAACACTGTTGTTTATGCTATAAATTGCTTGTGTCTTTTTAACTAATATAAAGAGGTAAATAAATGAAAATTAAAATAAGCATGAGAGTTCCTCGATTCATGTGTTTAATCTCTTATTAAGTTAGTTGCAATTGAAAAGCTTGAAATCAAAGCTCTTTAACCAATCAAAATCTACAGTCATCACTTTTATAGTATCGATTGTAATTTCTCTCTATGCCATTCACTTGTTCGACAATTATACTCACCAACAAAAACATATGTCGATTCAAAAGGCGGCAAGTAGCTATGTTAGCCAAGTTAGAAATGATCTTAATCAAGCATTATCTGCGACCTACCCACTGGGTGCTCTAGTACGCATTCAAAATGGCGATGTATCAGGGTTCACTGAATTAGCAACAGAGATGCTATCTGTTTACCCCAGTATTGCTGCACTTCAGTTGCAGCCAGACGGCATTATTAAATATGTAGTTCCGCTAAAAGGTAACGAAAATGTAATAGGAATAAATATATTACAGGGCCCAAATACAGCAAAAGAGGCGTTACTTGCTAAAAATAGCGGAAAACTCACTTTAGCTGGCCCAATACAACTTATTCAAGGAGGAATGGGAGCCATGGCACGCTTACCTATTTACTTGGATACCAGCGAAGGTAAAAAGTTTTGGGGGTTTTCTACTGCGTTAATTCGATTTCCAGATATTTTAAACACCGTAAATTTACGAGCACTTGCTAACAGTGGCATAGGCTATCAACTCTCTAGAATTCATCCTGATACAGGTGATATTCAAGTGATAGTGAGCTCTAGTGATACTTTGAAAAATTTAGATGATACAGAAATATTTGATATTGCTGTACCTAATGGTAAGTGGACTTTTCATGCATATCCAATTAGTGGCTGGCGAGGTTATTTATCACTACTCTTTAGTAGTGTGTTTGGCTTGTTATTTGTCTCTCTAGCAACTTTCTCATCCTTCTTATTAACTCGCTTAAAACAAAATAATATACGATTAGAGAAAGTTGTTATTGAGAGAACTAAAGAATTACAGGGTAACTTAGCACAACTCAGCGAAAGTGAAAGAAGACTACGTTTAAGCCAAAAGGTTGGTGGTATTGGCACTTGGGAATGGAATATTAAAAAAGGTACCGTTTTTTGGTCAGATCAGGTATCACAGTTAATTGGACGTTCTCCCACAAGAACAGAAGCAACGTATGATAATTTTTTAAATGCTGTTCATCCTGATGATAGAGACAACCTAGTAGCGGCACTTACTAAATGTGTTGAATTTGACGTTGAATATAATGAAGATCATCGAGTAATTTGGCCTGATGGAACGGTGCGTTGGCTAAATGAAAAAGGTAGCTTGATTAGGGATGAACACGGAGAAGCTATTAAAATGCTCGGCGTTGCTATTGATATAACCGAACGAAAACTTATAGCAGAAAAACTGTTGTTGTCATCTCGAGTATTTAGTGACACTCATGAAGGGATCACCATTACTGACAGAAATAAGCTTATTGTTGATGTTAACCCCGCTTTTTGTGAAATTACAGGTTATAGCCGTGAAGAAGTTATCGGGAAAAACCCCCGCATTCTAAGTTCAGGAAAACAACCGCCAGAATTTTATTCTAATATGTGGAAGCAAATTTATGAACGTGGCCATTGGCATGGTGAAATTTGGAATCGTAAGAAAAATGGCGAAATTTACGCAGAATTACTAACTATTTCCGTTTTAAAAGGGGAAGATGATAGCGCGGTTAATTATGTGGGGGTATTTACCGATATAACGAGCAGTAAAAAACAACAAGAGCAACTCAGTCGTATTGCCCATTATGACTTGTTAACTAACTTACCTAACCGGGTTTTACTGTCAGATAGAATATCACAAGCTATGTTGCAGTGTAGCCGCTATGATAATTCTCTAGCGGTTGTCTTTCTTGATTTAGATGGTTTTAAACATGTTAATGATACATACGGACACGGCACCGGTGATGAACTTTTAGTATCGCTTTCAGTGCGGATGAAAAAAGCCTTACGTAAAGGCGACAGTTTAGCCCGTATTGGTGGTGATGAATTTGTTGCTGTATTAACAGACTTAAGAACGGTCGAAGACTGTGAACCAGTATTAGAGCGCTTGTTATTAGCTGCATCAGATCCCGTAACAATTGGTGATATAGTTTTGAATGTGTCATCAAGTATCGGAGTAACTTTGTATCCACAAGACAGTGTTGATGCTGATCAACTCATGCGACATGCCGATCAAGCCATGTATTCGGCGAAAGAATCAGGTAAAAACCGTTATCATTTGTTTGATACGGCGCAAGATGATGCAGTTAAGGTATTACGAGAAAGTTTAGAAGCAATTAGGTTCGCCTTAGATGAGCAACAATTTGTACTTTATTATCAACCCAAAGTGAATATGAAAACAGGTCAGGTGACTGGAGTGGAGGCTTTAATTCGTTGGCAACACCCAGTAAGAGGAGTATTAGCACCAGTTGAATTTTTGCCTATTATTGAAAATAATCCCATGAGTATAGAGCTGGGGGAGTGGGTTATTGATACTGCACTAGCACAAATCACCCGTTGGCAATCTATGGGGCTTAAGCTTCCTTTTACAATTAGCGTTAATATTGCTGCAGTACAATTACAACAACCTGATTTTCCTAAAAAGTTAGCGACGTTATTATCTGCTTACCCCAATGTTGATCCTCGCCACCTTGAATTAGAAGTGTTAGAAACTAGTGCTTTAGATGATATTCAGCATGTTTCGGCTATTATGAATGATTGCATAAAATTAGGTGTAAGTTTTGCACTTGATGATTTTGGTACTGGTTATTCATCTTTAACTTACCTGAGACGCTTGCCGGCGAGTTTAATAAAAATAGATCAGAGTTTTGTACGTGATATGTTAGAGGATGCTGAAGATTTAGCGATAGTTGAAGGTGTTATTGCTTTAGCTAAATCATTCAGGCGGGATGTCATTGCTGAAGGGGTAGAAACGATTGAACATGGCACAACGTTATTGCATTTAGGTTGTGACTTAGCCCAAGGTTATGGAATTGCTAAACCTATGTCTGCCAATGACTTTCTAGTGTGGGTTGAAAAATGGAAACCTGATGAAAGTTGGAGTAAATATAGATTATAAATCAACATTTTACTTGATTTTTTTAAATAAGCCTATAGATCTATATAATTACAAAATTCAATATTATTCAAGGAGATTTTATTGTCTTTTACTATCGAGCAGTTGCAATTAGGGCAAAAAGAGTTTTTTGAGCAAACATACACTGAATCAGACGTTTTGTCATTTGCAGAGATTTCTGGTGATAATAACCCTGTACATATGAGTGAAAGTGCAGCACAAAAAACTGTTTTTAAACATCGAGTGGTACATGGAGCATTGGTATCAAGTGCTATTTCAGCGTTATTAGGTGCAAGAATGCCAGGTGAAGGCACTATTTATCTTGGTCAAGAAACCAAGTTTGTAGCGCCCGTTTTTATTGGTGATACTGTTTTTGTAACATGTGAAGTGATTGAGATAATTAAGCGTAAAAATATAGCTATCTTAAGTTGTATTTTAGTTAATCAACACGGAAATATAGTACTTGAAGGCAAGGCAACAGTTATGCCGCCTAAAGAACCCATTTAATAAGTAAGATGATTAACATAAATAAGTGTTAATCTAATGCACCTAATAAGTCAGTAAAGTTATCAATGACTAGTGTTGGCTTATACGTACTTAGATCTTCGCCGCAGTTATAGCCATAAGTTAGTGCTACACTTTGCATATTGGCAGCATCTGCGGCTAGAATGTCATTTTTAGAGTCACCTATCATCACGCATTGCTCTACATTTACCTTGAGTTTTTGGCAAGCATAATGTAATTGCAGCGGGTCAGGTTTGCGTTTATCTAACGTATCACCACCAATAATAATTTCGAATAAGCCACTCAATGCTAACCCCTCAATAATAGGGGCAATAAATTGTGCTGGCTTATTGGTTATTATTCCTAAGCGGTAACCTCTATTCTTTAGTTCTGTGAGTGTTTCTCTTACCCCTGAGTATAATTGTGTTTCGACACAATTACTGCGTTGATATGCTTTATAGAATATTGTTAACGCTTTTTCTATTAATTTATTATCTAAAATTGTTGATATATTAACATTACCAGATAAAGCTCGTTGTACTAATATACTTGCTCCATTACCAACCCAGCCGCGAATTATATCTTGATCAAATGTTGTTAAATTCAATTCACTTAACGTTTGGTTTATTGCTAAAGCTAAATCAGGAACACTGTCAACTAGCGTTCCATCCAGATCAAAAAGTAGGGTGTCTTTATTTAAAAATTTCAAAATTGTTTCTATTAAAGTTATGGCAAGTAATTCATATTATCCTACAAATCTTATAATCACATCATTAATAGAAGATTAAGTAATTGTTTAACCTATTATAAATAGATTAAACTACAGTCACTTCGCTAAACTACAACTACTATTTAAATGAATAACAAAGCATTACTTCTTACTGAGTCGGTCAATAATTTATTAACAAAAAGTGCAATACCTGCCACGCTTACAATAGAGCAATGTGCAGAAGCATTAGCTATGAGTATGACTTCCTTTAGACGAAAATTAAAACAAGAAGAAACTACTTTTAAACTTATTCATCAAAAATACTTAAATGAGTTATGTGTGCATGCTTTACTTACTAAACATGCGAGTATTGATAGTTTGGTCGTTAAGCTAGGTTACTCTGAGCGTGCAACGTTTGAACGAGCTTTTCGCAATAAGTTTGATATAACCCCATCTCAGTTTCGTGAGTTATCTTTTGTTGGCTCAGATGATAATCATAAACAAAACTTAGCTAATATCGCACAAAACATGCCGCCGCTATCTGATAGTTGTCATCAGTTAATCAGAGAAAAGAATCTGGAGAGTTTTGATCTGCAAAGAGTTGTAGAAATAATATCTCAAGATCCTATTTTTACTGGCCGGTTAATGGGGCTAGCTAGCAGGGCTATTTACGGAAAAACACCCAATTCAATAAATGAAGCAATTAGCCGGAACCTTGGCATCAATACTGTAATAAATTTAGCCGTAATATTTTCGGTAAAAGATGCATTAGCTAATTATGTTGATCAAAAGGTAATCGACCAATCTACCGATGCTTTTTTAATGGCACCTAGGTTGTTTCAATTAATGAGAAAATCACTAGGAAAAGAGGTGAAGTTTGATAATACCTTAATAGAACAAGTGTTAGTGTTTGCACCTTTAGGTATTTTATTGCTTTGTCATAAAAGCGCACCTAAACATCAATTGATGTTGCATTCTTTAAAAGGAATTGATGATTTAGGATCTCTAAATAAGTACATTCATAAATCAGTGGGAATGAGTTTATTTTCTGCTTCTATTTTAATGTTATCTTTATGGAATATTGATGCGAGCGTGGTTAAGCAACTGAACCATTTAGAGAAGGTAAGCAATAAAAAAGTTAAAGGGAGTAAGCAAGATGAACTGGTTTTATTTATGTTGTCTTGTTTATATGCTTTAGCAACAGACAGTAAAGAGCATCATGAATTGGAGCAAAGAGCTGAAATGCTAAATATTGATGGCTTTAGTGATATTAAAGAGATTTTTTTCAACTCTACAATGTAATCATTAGTTAAATTTAACTTTTAGACTTAGTAAATATCACCAAAAACTTCTAGTTGAGTTAGGTAAATTCGCAGATCTAACTCAACTTGATGGTAATCATTCATCATATATTGACAAAGCTTGTAAAATGCTTTGTTGTGATCTTTTTCTTTCAAATGTGCTAATTCATGCACAGTTATCATAGATAAAAAAGCTTCTGGTGATTTTTTAAATAAACTACCAATACGAATCTCATTTTTACTTTTTAATTTATTACCTTGCACACGAGATACATACGTATGTAAGCCTAAAGCATTGTTGATAACATGAATTTTATCATCAAATTTTATTTGACTAAGGGGGGATGATTTTTTTAAATACTGATTTTTAAGATCCATTACAAAGCAACGCAAACTTTTATCATTTGTTATGTCATGTGTCTTTGGATATTTATTCAATAAATATTTTTCTAGGGTATTTTGATCAAGCATTTGTTGAACTTGATTTTGTATTGTAGGGGAATATGCAGATAAATATTTCAAAGGCTTTGACATTAAAAAGGGTATTTAAAGGCGTTCAATAAGTTTAATGATATCATACGTAAATATTAAGGTATCGATAATTATCTACTTTGTCCGTTGTTATGATGCAACCATTACAGTGAAATTTAATCTCGTCAGAATATTTTACATCCAGATATTTAACTTGAATTTATCATACAGTTTTAATTTTTATTAAAGGTTTAGTTTATGGAATGGTTATCGGTACTACCTCCGCTGATTGCAATTATTGTGGTTTTATGGCGAAAAGAAGTCATTATTGCGTTGTTGATGGCAGTATTTAGTTCAGAAGTGTTATTGGCGTCTCAAGAGCACTCTAATGCCGTTTTTTATGCTTTCATTGGTTTTATTGAACGTATCATAAGTGTATTTAGTTTACCGGGTAATACTCGTTTACTAATTTTTAGTTTGTTGATTGGTGCATTACTCGCTTATGTCAGAAATTCAGGTGGTGTTACTGCATTAGTAAATAAATTAGTACTACGAGGAGTAGCAAAAAGTAAGAGACAAGTTGGTGCTGTAACTATGCTAACCGGTATTGTCATCTTTATTGAATCAAACTTGAGTATGTTAACAGCAGGTCTTTTAACGCGTGATTTATTTGATAAGTTTAAAATGAGTCGTGCTCGTC
>CAXIBS010000059.1:0-12050 GCA_964022585.1 uncultured Colwellia sp. | reverse complement strand
GCCACAATAGGACTACTAGAAACTTGTGCAAGACTGAATCGGTTCAATCTTTTACTATTTATCAAGGCGTCAAACTCATCTGTTTTCAGTGACGGTAAGTTGCTACAACTCATCGGACAGAAACTTTTTGACACTTCATGGTTAAATGAATCTAAATTAGTGATCAGTGTTCCCATTAAGTAAACCTCAGATATATTTCATTATAAAACAGGTAGTTGTATTTTATTGCAAACAAGTATTAATTGTATTTCTACTATTATTCGTTGCACTTTCAGCCTATTTTCTTGTTCTCTTTAGACCAAGATATTAAGTATCTAGCTTGCTTTAATAATACCGTTAATATGTTAACAGTATTATATCTAGATGATAAATCAAAGAGCTTTCTATCATTTTTATATCAGATACCGTTAATAGATTTAATAAAAAACTAGATATAAAAAAATAATTTATAACCAATATATCACTTGAAAATTCGGGGAAAGAAATGAGAATGAATAAAGCAAAATTAGCGATGGCTATCAGTGCAACGTTATCAATTTGTAGCTCTGCGGCAGTTCAAGCCGAGAATGTAATTGAAAAAATAATGATTACGGCTTCAAAAAAACAAGAGTCTATCCAAGCGAGTAATGTTGCAGTAACAGCCTTTTCAGGTGATGCATTACGTGAGCTAAATATGACAGACAGTACGGATATTGCCAGTCAAACACCGGGCTTAAATATTGGTACGCCAGTTGGAGAGGGAAACAATCCTTCAATTAGTTTACGTGGCGTTGGTCTAAATGATTTTAATGATAATAACGAAGGGCCTATTGCTGTATATCGTGATGAGGTTTACCAGTCGGCGATGCCTGGATTAACTTTTCAGCTATTTGATTTAGAGCGTGTAGAAGTTCTTAGAGGGCCACAAGGAACACTTTACGGCAGAAACGCTACAGGTGGCTTAGTACATTTCATTTCTAAAAAGCCAACGGACGAGTTAGAAGGTTTTGCGAGCATTACCTTTGCAGAATATAACCAAATAAAAACCGAAGCGGCTATTTCAGGGGGCTTAACAGATACTATTCAAGCGCGATTATCTGTAGCAACAAATAATCATGATGGTTATGTAACTAATCGCATAGGAAAAGATGCTAACGAAGCAGATAGCTTGGCTTATCGTTTACAAGTAAATTTTGATTTGTCTGATGATTTTCAAGCATTAGTTAATGTTCATGGCGCAAAATCAGAAACGGTTGCACCACAATATCAACATCAAGCAACGGATGATGGCTCAGGTACAGCGGGCGTAAGTGATTATTATGGCTACAAAGATACTGATGGTGATGTATGGGCTGGAGAGTACAACCGAGAAGGCTTATTAAAAATTGACTCAAAGGGGGCATCAATTCATCTAGATTATGATGCTGGTGATTACACGCTGACGTCAATTACTGCTTATGAAGATGTTGAAAAAATCCATCAAGAAGATACCGATGTAGGACCGTTTGATGGTATTGCACCACAGTTTATTTCTGACAATGAACAATTTAGTCAAGAATTCAGAGTTGCCTTTTCGACAGATTCGTATGATTGGATGTTTGGTGCATATTATTTTGAAAATGAAGTGACAGGCGCGTTAGATTTAGCTTTGAACTTCCCCGGCCCTTTAGTGGACGCAATCACAGGAGCACCTGAAGGTTCTTTTGGTGCAGATATGGTTAACTTTGTTGATTATGATGTAGATTATGTGCAAGAAAGTAAATCAGCTGCTATTTTTGGTCAAGTTGATATTCCGTTAAGTGATGAGTTCAACTTAACTTTTGGACTTAGATATACCACCGAAGAACGTACAATGGTTTATCAAAATAAAACCACAGGTAACCCTGATGCTGTTGTTAATTCATGTGTAATACCAGCTGGCGATGTATGTGACTTTGGCTTTGGCTCTGATTTTCCAGGAACAAACTATTATTTAAACTTTGCTAGTAGTAATGCTGATCTTGGCAATTTAGGAAAAATCGACGATGACAATATTTCAGGCCGAATCAGCTTAGATTATACCCCTTCAGAAGAATTGCTTGTTTTCTTTAATATTGCAACAGGTTTTAAAAGCGGCGGCTTTAATGGTGGCTTCTTAGATTTTACCGATGGCGTAACCGTTGACGATGTACCATTTGAATCTGAAGAATTACTAAGTTATGAATTAGGTTTTAAATCTACACTAGCTGATGGTGATGTACGTTTTAATGCTACGGCTTTTTATTATGATTATGAAAACTATCAAGCGCTAACTTTTGCTGGTTTAAGCCAATTTATTGATAACTCTGATGCAACTATTAGTGGAGCCGACTTTGAATTGGTTTGGTTGCCGGGAGATAACTGGGATATTAGTTTAGGTGCCAGTCTTATTAATTCGAAAGTAGATGAAATTTCAATTCGCGGCGCAGGTACATTTACTGATACTGATATGGTATTGGCTCCAAGTTATAGTGTAAATGGTTTAGTGCGTTACCAAGCGACAGAAGAACTGTCTATGCAAATCGACTTTAACCACCAAGATGAACAGTTCTTTGATATTACTAACAGTGATGTATCAAATGAAAGTGCTTATACCGTTTTTAATGCCCGAGTTGGCTACGAAATCAATGAAAACTTATCAGTGTCAGCATTTGTAAAAAACCTGACTAATGAAGAGTACCGTGTGTATAGTTTTGACTTTACCGGTGCTGCTGGTTATAACCAAAACTTCTATGCTGCACCTCGTTGGGTAGGTGTTACATTAAATTATACCTTCGAATAAGGTTGTTAACTAATTGAATTTAAATTAACTATTGTTACAAAGTAAAACTTATTAGGTGTTTTATGAAAAAATTTAAAATGACCATCGATGGTCAGCAAAGTGAATCTTTACAATATTGTGAGGTTATCAACCCTGCTATAGGCGAAGCTTTTGCACAATGCCAACAAGGAAATGTAGAAGAGTTAAATAAAGCCGTTGCAGCAGCAAAAACTGCTTTTAATTCATGGAGTCAAACAAGTTCAGCGGAAAGAAAAGATATAATGTTAGCACTAGCTGGTGTGCTTGAAGCTAATATGCCTGAACTCATGGCATTGATTACTCAAGAAACGGGTAAACCAATGGGCGGCTTAAACAATGTTGGCTCAGGTATGGAGGTTGGTGGCTCAATCGCTTGGACACAAATGACTGCAGAATTAGAATTAGCGGTTGATGTAGTACAAGATAATGATAGCGCCCGCATTGAAGTACACAGAAAACCATTGGGCGTTATTGGCTCGATAACTCCGTGGAACTGGCCGTTGATGATTGCTATTTGGCATATTATTCCAGCGCTTAGAACGGGTAATACTGTGGTGATAAAACCATCAGAGCAGACGCCAGTATCAACATTAAGGTTTGTTGAATTGGCCAATGAAGTTTTGCCAGCAGGTGTGCTAAATATTGTTACGGGTGAAGGAGATGTAGGTCATGCACTAACTACTCATAAAGATGTTAGTAAGATTATTTTTACAGGCTCAACAGAAACCGGTAAGCGTATTATGAGTTCATCATCGTGTAACCTTAAGCGGTTGACGTTAGAGCTAGGTGGCAATGATGCTGGTATTGTATTGCCGGATGTTGATGTAAAAACTACTGCTAATCAATTATTTGGAGCTTGTTTTCATAATAATGGCCAAACGTGTGCTGCACTAAAAAGACTTTATGTTCATGAATCTATTTATGATGCTGTATGTGATGAAATGGCTGAACTTGCGAAACAAGTTAAAGTAGGTAATGGCTTAGAAGAAGGGGTTGAACTAGGCCCTATTCAAAATGCTAAGCAATTACAAATTGTTATAGACCTAGCTGAAGATGCAAAAGCTAATGGCGGCCGCTTCTTATCTGGTGGTAACAAAATTGCGGGAGAAGGCTACTTTTTTGAACCGACAATTGTCGCTGATTTAACAGATGGCTCTCGTTTGGTTGATGAAGAACCTTTTGGTCCTATCGTGCCTATTATCAAATATTCAGATGTTGATGCAGTAATTGCTAAGGCGAATGAAAATGATGCTGGGTTAGGTGGTTCAATTTGGTCAAAAGATATTGCTAAAGCGACTGAACTTGCTAAACGTATGGAGTGTGGCTCAGTGTGGATTAATACCCATGGAGCGATTCAACCTAATGCACCGTTTGGTGGTATTAAGCAATCAGGCTTTGGTGTTGAATTTGGACTTTATGGTTTAGAAGAGTGCACGTCAATTCAAACATTGAGCATTCCTAAATAACGACTTAACTATTAATTTAAGGTAACCAATATGAAAGTTTATACGCACTTTAAGCAAATATTTATTGTGTGTTGCCTACTTTTTTCAACAACCGTTTCAATGATAGCGCAGGCTAATTCAAAAGCGGTTGGTGATGTGGCAGTGAGGACAGATTTACCCCCATTGCCTATTGAAAAAACAGGTAACGTAGAAGTTTTGCCAAGTCAATTTCCAGAAACTTGGATGTTTGTTGATGAAGCAAGCTTTATGAGTATGTTTGGCGGAAAAATGATTCTACTTGATGTTGCTGAAAGCAAGCATTCAAAAAGAATTAAAGGCACTGCAGATAAAAATTTACTCGGTAATTTTATACAGGCTAAGAAAAGACCTGAATTTTATATTATGGAGTCATTTCATGCTCGTGGCGCAAGAGGCCCTAAAACTGATGTGCTAACCATTTATGATAAAACTACAATGGCGACCTCTAAAGAAATTATTTGGCCAGACACACGTTTGCAGTCTTTACCTAGACGTCATGCAATGGCATTAACGCCAGATGAAAAGTTTCTATTCGTGGCAAACTTTAGTCCTGCTGCATCAATCACCGTTGTTGATTTAGATACTAAAGAAATCACAGCTACAATTGGCACACCCGGTTGTGTTTTAACCTTTGCGACAGGTAAGCGCAGTGTTTCTTCGTTGTGTAGTAATGGCGGTATGCTAACAACAGTGTTAGATGAGCAAGGTAAACTTAAATCACAACACAGAATAAAAGCTTTTTTTGATACAGATAAAACACCTATTTTCGAACGTCCTGTGATTATTGATGATATCGCTTACTTTCCAAGCTTCACTGGTGAAGTTCACGTATTTGATTTTTCAGGTGAGGTTGCTAAATACCTTGAACATTGGAGTTTAGTTACTGAAGAAGAGAAAAAGAAAAACTGGCGTCCTGGTGGTTTAGTGTTAAACGATTCGGATGAACAAGGCATTATGTATCAAATAATGCATCCAGATGGTTATGACGGTTCGCAAACTCATGGCGGTAGCCAAGTTTGGTTATTTGATATGAAAACAAAGCAGCGACTTAAAGTGATTGATATCCCAAGTTGGGCAGTATCTGTTGCGGTAACACGTGGTAAAGAACCATTAATGGTTGTTACTAATGGCGAACTCCAGCTTGATATTTACAATCCAAGAACAGGCAAGCTAATACAAACCATTGGTGATTTTGGTAATGTAACACCGCTACTTATACATAAGGCGTATTAATGATGAGTCATGTACTTTCAGATGCTAGCGCTTTATTTTTACTGTGGATATTTGCTCAGGCAGGTTTGCATAAGTTGCAATCTGCTAACGGTTTGTACTATGCCGATCTCATCGCACAATATCTAAATTTACAAGCTTACGTCGATCATAATAAACCGGCGAGAGCACAACTTAAACTGTTTGCGATGGGGATTGGCATTATTGAAGTAATGCTAGCGTTAGCAATAGTCATCCCCAGCACCAGAGCTGTGGCGGCTATGATCGCAATTATTGTCTTAATGTCATATGCATTACTTATGGCGTTGCAAATAATACAAGGAAAGAAAAATTTAGATTGTGGTTGTATGGGGCCAGCAGGGCAGATCAATATTAGCGGCAGTTTGTTATTCCGTAACGGTACTTTTGCTCTACTTGCTTACCTGTGTTTATCACCGGGAAATAGTTTCCTTACCAGTGCAATGGTAATGACAATAATCATCTCTTTGGTGATGATTATATTAAATTTAACGTTTGAGCAATTAATTGTTAATGCTCAACGACTAAAAGTGCTTAGCCACTAAAAATTGAGGATGTAAATATGGATTTACTCGTTATATCAAATATAGTTCTTTGGATTATTGTAGTGGCTTTTGCGGTAATTATTTATGCATTAACACGTCAAATTGGTGTGCTGTACGAGCGTGTTGCTCCGGCGGGCGCACTTGCGATTAACCAACAACTTGAAACAGGACAAGTAGCACCAGAGCTTGCGTTACAAACAATGGCTTCTACTTTAGTGGATGTGGGCGGTGTACGTGATAATGGCCATGCGCAATTGTTGTTTTTCATCTCGCCAACGTGCCCTGTGTGTAAAACATTATTACCAGCAATAAAATCAGCAGCAAAAGCAGAAGCCGATTGGGTTGATGTGGTGTTTGCGAGTGATGGGCAAAAAGAAGATCATCAAGGGTTGATTGATCAACAAGGCTTATCAAGCTTTCCTTATATAGTTTCAGAAGTACTTGGGAAAAGTTTTGGTATCGCAAAACTTCCTTATGCCGTACTAATTGATAGCAAAGGGGTTATTGCATCAATGGGCATTATTAATTCAAGAGAACATATTGATAGTTTGTTCGAAGCAAAAGAACATCAAGTTGCTTCGATACAAGAATTTATGTCTAACCAAGCATATCCTGCTAAATAATGGGAGCTGACAAATGAATTTTATTGATAAGTTTTTTGAAAAAAGAGCACGTACTGTAGCTCAATTAAGTAATCGTCGAGGTTTTATCAAAGGAGTTGCTGCTAGCTTAGTTGGCGCATCTACCATTCCTTTGTTACCTGTGGCTAGAGCAAGCGAAACACCTAAATTACCTCAAGAGGCAGGTGATCCTTCCAGTTGTGATTATTGGCGATATTGCGCCATTGATGGCTTTTTATGTGACTGTTGTGGCGGAAGTTATAACACCTGCCCACCGGGTACGGAAATGTCGCCTATTACTTGGATTGGTACTTGTCAAAACCCGGTAGATGGCCGTAACTACGTTATTTCATATAACGATTGTTGTGGTAAAACCCAATGTGGTACTTGCTTGTGTCAACGTGATGAAGGTGATAGACCACTTTATCGCTCTGATAAATCTAATGATGTGAACTGGTGTTTAGGTGCAAGTAGTTCGGTTTATCACTGCTCAACAGCCATTGTTGTTGGCATTGCCTTTGATGAAGGCAGTAGCAAGTGATTAGGCTAACTATGTGGCAAAGGAAAATTGTATTGGGAGCATGTGTTTTATGGAGTACCCAATCAGTTGCAGCAGACAATCAGCTAAAAATGAATACTGATAGAGCTAAATTTAACTATCAAATGTTCTGCCAAGGTTGTCATACGCCAGATGGAACTGGCGGTAAGTCAGTGCCTAAAATTAAAGATCACATAGGTTACTTTTTACAAAACCAAGTTGCACGAGAGTATTTAGTTAGAGTACCAGGCTCTGCAAACTCATCGCTTAATGATGAACAATTAGCAGAAGTACTTAATTGGATGATTCTTGAGTTTGGTGGCAAAAGCGTACCCCAAAATATGCAATATTACACTACGGATGAAGTAGCAAAGTTACGACAAGCACCTTTATTTGAAGTGGTTGATTATAGAGAAAAGCTAGTAAAACAGTTATTAGTTAAATAACGCTTTACTCTTAATAAACATTAGGACAATCGATGAAAATACATACTAAGAATAAGATTATAAAAATGCTAGTAATTGCTTTTTTCACTTGTTTTGCTTTTAGTCATTCGACTATGGCTGATGAACATAAGAATGTAAGTGATTTAGCCAAAGTTTGTGCTAGTTGTCATGGGATAAATGGCATATCGAATGATAAAAACACGCCAAACTTAGCAGGGCAGAAAAAGGGCTACCTTGAGCAGGAAATAAAGGCTTTTCGTGATGGGAATCGCGATAACCCGCAAATGTTACCTTATGTCAGTAAGTTGAATGATGACGACATAGCTCAGTTAGCGCATTATTTCTCAACAAGAAAAAATGATACCAAAGGTGATGATAACTACAATAAGCAAGGAGAAAATGTAAGAGCGCGATGTGTTTCTTGCCATGGCATGAAGGGGATAACTGTGACAACTTTATGGCCTAACTTGGCAGGGCAGCAGTCGCAGTACTTACAAAAGCAACTACTAAACTTTAAAAGTGGCAAAAGAAAATCACCGATAATGTCGGTTATTGCACAAGAGTTAACTGATAAAGAAATAGCAGCTGTTGCGGAGTATTATAGTCAGCAAGCAGCGTACTGATATTTATTATAATAGGCACTTTATAGCGATAGTTAATTTACACTATTTTGTGCCTTATATAAGCCTTGCTAATGGTTATGTTTAGATTCTAGTAGCTCTCGTAACGCTTTTGGTAAAGCTGCTCTTGTTTTTTCAGTAATAGTTGATTCATTTTTTTGCCAAAGAACACCCAGGTAAATAATGAACAACCCTAACAATGATAAAAATATTGGAAATAACCAACTGTCTTTAAATATATCTGCTGCTAAATGACCAATATAGCCAGTACAGCCTATTGCGCCAAAAATAACAAATACTCTTCTAACTAATAAAACTCCAACAGAAATCATTACTAGGTTTATCATGAAATAGATAAATTTTGATAACTCATTGTCAGAATATTGTAGAGACATACCACCCCAAAAAGCGATAACACCGAAAAGATATATCCAAAATGAATAATCAAGCTTATTCCTAGTTCTAACATCTACCCAAAAAGCTAGGGCAATCATTAGAAGACCTGTATACATAGAAACTAACTTTCTTAACTCCCAGTTATAATCACCGCCAGAAGTCATTACAGCAATATCCATAGTTAAGTACCAAAGGGTGATGGCAATTGGCATGACTAAAAAGGGATATTTATATTTCCAAGCTATTATTACACCTACTACTAACGTACTTAACTCCATATATAACCAGTGCCATTTGATATAGCGGTGATATTCGCGATATGTGCTTTCGTCAGGCCAAATACCTAAAGCGTGTTGAATTCCATAAACAGCTAAAGGGGTTAATGCAATAACAAAGGCTCCACAAATTCCAGCAGGAATAGCTAATCCTTTAGCTTCAAAAATGTTTGTAAGCTTAAGTCCTACAGAGGCGTAAAATAAAGAAATAAAAACAATACCTAAACCACCAAAAGACTCCCACCCTAAATTCATAAAAAGAGTCATCGCGCCAATCGCAATCATCCCACCTAGGTAATAAAGTACATGAGTGAAATTGAATTTTGCTTCTGTATTAGGCTGCTTTTTTAAAAAAGTTATTAACTGTTCTGATTGTTCAAATGAAATAATATTTTCATCTACCGCATCTTCAAGGTTTTTTTTGGTGAGCTTCAATGTAGATTCCTTTCTCTAATTAGAAAAATTGATGTAAAGGACGATTTTAAACTTTTGACATCTATTTTTTTGCTAGTCTTAACCAAGTAATACTATGCGCTCTATAAAATTTTCTATTATATTTTATTGGCGACACCTTCAACTTTTAGTGAAGCTTTTAAAGATAAATACAATGTAAATTATCATTGTTGAATGATAGTCGTAAGTTATTTATTGTTTAAAATTGTAAATATATTGATGCTTTCAGTTAGCAATAATTTCCATTAATCAATAGTGAATAATGGCCTAAGGAAAGCACTACTTTTCAATGGTAGGTTTAAAAGCCAAGAGCATCTTACTTGGTTAAATACGTTATAATACTGCTGATAAGTTCTTCTGATTTATAAGGCTTATATAAAATAGGCTTAATTAAATCAACTTCGTTAGAATCTTTTATATCAAGGTAGCCACTGACAAAGAGAAACTTAATATCAGCGTTAAGTTGCTGTGCTTGTTTAACCAATTCAACTCCACCCATTTCAGGCATTACTACATCAGTAATAATAAAATCTATGGCTTCATTTTTTACTATGTCTAATGCTTCATAAGCATTGCTACAACTGTAAACTTTAAAACCAGCATTCGTGAGAAACTCTGTGTTCAAATAGCTAATATCGCTCTCGTCATCAACGGTTAAGATTGTGTGTTCTTCAGGTATAAATTTATTACTTATTAACATGGGAGGATTAGGCGAGCTAATTTCGCTACTCTCTTTAGTTATTTCAGGGAAGTAAATAAAAAAAGTAGTTCCTTCATTGACAGTTGAATGAACATTTATCGCACCATGACTTGATTTAACAAAACCATAGCACTGATAGAGCCCTAGCCCATTGCCTAGCTCTTTTTTAGTGGTGAAAAATGGCTCATAAATCTTTAATAGTGTTTCTTCATCTATACCACAACCACAATCTTTAATTGTGAGTTTTACATAACTCCCGCTTGGCAGGTTAAGTAAGTTAGCATCTTTTACGTTTAACAGCTCATTATTGGTTTTAATAGATAAATCACCGCCATTTTCCATTGCTTGTAATGCATTAATTGAAAAGTTCAGGAGCATATCTTCAAAAAGTGATTTATCAATTTTTGTTATGTGTAAATCCTTTTCTAAGTTTAATGTTAATGAAACTTTAGATGTGAGCATGGTCTCAAGCATTCGTTGGTTGTCTAAAATGATAGTATTTATACAATAAGCTTTAGCTTCACTCGGTTGAGATTTTGAGAAGGTTAATAAGCTTTTGGTTAACTTGGCACCTCTGTCGCAAGCGGCAGATATTCCGTTTAGAAATTTTTTTTCATTCTCATTAGTTACTTTCATTTTTAATAAATCATTGTAGCCGACAATAATGCCTAATAAATTATTAAAATCATGAGCAATACCACCAGACACCTTACCAAGAGACTCCATTCTAAGGGTGCGGTTAAGCATTTCTTTTTGCTGTTCACTTTCGGTTAAATCTTGACAGTTGGCAATAAAGTGAGTTTTATCTCTTTCAATACAGGGAAGTTCTGCAACAGAAATACGTAATGGGAATGTATGTTTGTTTTTATGTAAAGCAGTCACTTCTCTGCCAAGTCTATTGCCAACAAAGCTCGATTTATTAGATTGTAAGTACTTGAACATTTGATGAGAGTGGTGCTTTGCATGATTCATTGGCATTAACATTGAAACATTTTTGCCTAACACTTCCTTTTCACTGTAACCAAAAATTGAAGAGGCTTCTGGGTTAAATGATAAAATAAAACCGCTTTCGTCGGTTGTAATAATACCCTCAAGCATTGATGCAACTATTTGTTCATGTTCAGCAACTTGCAGATCAATTAATTTTCGTTGTTTTTGTAATTGAGTAATATCTTCACCTTTATAAATAAGGCCTATAATATTATTTTTACTATCTTTATAGGGTGTATAGGTAACCATGATATCTCGTTTACCAATCGCTTTGAAATTTTGAGTTTTTACGAAGCTAAGGGTTTTACCTGCTAATACACCATCAATTGATTTTTTTACTTCTTTTTCGAAATACTCTTTTCCTAATACCTCAGCGATGCTTTTATCAATGACTTGATCTTGATGAAGTCCATAAGCATGTAAATATGCAGGGTTTACTGTTTTAAACTGATAGTCAGTATTTACAAAGGCGAATAAGTCACGAGAATTTTCAATAATACCTTTGTACTTTGTTAGTTCATCAATGTTTTTATTTCTTTCGCTTAAATCTACGATAAATACAATATATTCTTTTACGTCGTGTTGAAAAACAGAACCGCCAATAAGTACAGGAACATGAAAGCCTTTTTTATGAATGTAGGCTTTTTCAAACGGAGTCCAATAGCCCTTTATTTCAGCTTCAGCCATGGCTGCTTCACCTAGGTGATGAAATTCGGGAGGAGTCAGGTTAAGCCAGTCAATGCTACCTGCTTTTAGTTCTTCTTTAGTATAACCAATCATATTTAGCAGGGCTTCATTGGCATCTATAACTCTACCGCTATCATCTGAATGTAAAATGCCAATAAACTTTGACTCTTTCCATCGTTTAAAGCGCTTTACTTCGGCTAAAAGGACAATATTAGCTTGTGTTAATTTTTGAACGGAACTTCTTAAATGAT